>JAEZJL010000464.1 GCA_023415815.1 Bacillota bacterium
GTCATAGAGGCCCTGGTGGGTCTCACCGTCCTCGCCCACAAGTCCGGCCCTGTCTATGGCGAATACCACATGAAGGTTCTGGAGTGCTATGTCGTGGATTATCTGGTCGTAGGAGCGCTGAAGGAAGGAGGAATAAATGGCCACCACCGGCTTCATGCCGCTCTTTGCCAGGCCCGCGGCAAAAGTGACCGCGTGCTGCTCCGCTATGCCTACGTCAAAAAACCTCTCGGGAAATTTTTTCGAAAATTCCCCCAGGCCCGTGCCGAGGGGCATTGCCGCTGTTACAGCCGTTATGTAAGGGTCGGCCTCCGCCATACTTGCCAGCTTGGCTCCGAATACGTCGGAATAGCTGCGGCCGTTGCTTGTGAGCACCTCGCCCGTCTCGATTTCAAAGGGTGATATCCCATGGAAATCCTGCGGCTTTTCCTCCGCGAAGGTATAGCCCTTGCCCTTCTGCGTACATACATGTATAAGTACGGGGCCCTTGAGGTTCCGGGCGCTTGCGAACACCTTGCTCAGCTCTGCTATATTGTGCCCGTCTATAGGTCCAAGGTATTTGAAGCCCAGTTCCTCAAAAATCACTCCCGGCATAATCATGTACTTTATGGTGCCCTTTGCCCTGGCAAGCATGCGCGCGGCGCTCTTTCCTATGGCGGGTATCCTGTTCAGTATGAAGTCAAAATCCTCTTTGGCCTTGTAATATATGGGCTGTGACCTTATTTTGCTCAGATACCTCGACATTCCGCCGACATTCTTGCTGATAGACATCTCGTTGTCGTTGACCACTACAATCAGATTGTTCGGAGACCTTCCGGCGTCGTTGAGGGCCTCGAAGGACATGCCGCCCGTCAGTGCCCCGTCTCCTATCACCGCAACCACAGAATATTTCTCCTTGAGTATGTCCCTTGCCTTGGCCATGCCGAGCGCAGCGGATATCGAAGTGCTGCTGTGGCCCGTATTGAACCTGTCATGCTCGCTCTCCGTGGATTTTGGAAAGCCCGCGAGCCCCCCCATCTGCCTCAATGTATCAAATAAATCCCTGCGTCCGGTTATTATCTTATGGACGTAGGACTGATGCCCCACATCCCATATAATCCTGTCCTGCGGAGAGTTGAAAACCCTGTGCAGCGCCAGCGTAAGCTCGACCACGCCAAGATTCGAAGCCAGATGCCCGCCCGTCCTGGACACCTTCTCGATGAGGAACTCCCTTATTTCCCCCGAGAGCCTCTCCAGCTGGCCGATATCGAGCTTTTTCACATCCTCGGGCGAGTTGACCTCATCAAGCAAACTGCTTTGTTTTACTTCAGTCATTTTTTGTGTTTCCTTTTTCTTCGTGAAAAATGGAATTTTCCGCTTATAAACTGTATTATAACACTTACCTTGTATACTATAAAGTTGCAATTGCGTATGGCTATAATCTTGCTAAGCGCCTTTCCACCTACGGTAAACGCGGTTATCAGACCCGTCAGCGCGAGCTCCGTCAATGTGATCTCGTCTCTGCTGCCTATGATCTTGAATATTATATAAGCTCCGGCAGCGCCGCTGATAATGCCGCAAATATCTCCGACCACGTCGTTGCAGAGGTTGGATACCTTGTCGGCGTTCCTTATGAGCCTGATGGACTGCCTTGCGCCGTACATCTTCCTGGAAGCCATCGCATGGAAGGGCGTCTCATCCGCCGCCGTAACCGCGGTACCAATCGCGTCAAAGATAATATTGACAATAATAATTACGATAATAACAAAAAAAGAAGTTAAAATTCCCGCTTCCCTGAGTACGTTCGAGGATGCGAAGGTAAGAACGGCGGATATTGAAAAGGATATTACCGTTATGAGCAAAACCCATATGACATTGTCCGACCTGGTGCTTGAAACAGGGTTCTTCTTAAACTTGACCTTTTTCTCGTCGACCGGATGCTTGTAGTTGTCATCCACCTGGAATAAACCTCCATAAACCAAACTGTTGCACAAATTAATTCTTTCCCTTTATCAAATCATTCGTGCAGCTTATATAATAAACAGGTGGCAATATATCGAGTAAATTTTGCGGCTTAGGTCAGGCAGGATTTCCCCCGGGCCTACTGAAATGTCGCCAGAACAGCGGTTTCCCTTTGAATTCCCGGCCGCCGTGTTACCACGCTGCGGGGCCTGATTACCACTTAGTCCACACTGCAATCCCCGATATACCTCTTGGCAGAACAGCCTAGGAGTTTTCCTCGGCAGTCTGTTCGTTTCCTAGCCTCTTTTGCAAAGTTGGTTTCAAATAGCGATAATGCGCTTTTGCCGGCCAGCAATCACGCATCTGATCCATTATCCACCAAGTTCACTCAAGGCAGGCTACGCTGTTCACAGCATCAAATGATACCGCCTAACAGGTTTAAATCCCCGCTCGTGGTCGAGGTTGCAGCCTGCCGGACTTTTACAGCCGGAGGCTGGCTTTTCTTCCAAAAGACAGGGTCTCCACGGTAAAGGGGTCAACGCCTGCATGCCATTGCAGATCGCCCCTAAACCTTAACTCCCAGCATCGACCCACCACTGGGCGTAACAAGCCGACACAAGGAACTTCATCGATATGCCCTTAAACGGATTTTTAGGCCCGTCTTCAGAAACGCCAGTACTGACTAGAATACTGCGCCACCTTGTTTATATGCTTTTTAAACGGGTAAATCCCCGTGCATGGCACATTTTTTCAGTGCCGGTTATTTATTATAGCACAAACGGCCCGGCGTTGAAAGAAGTGCTGTTGTTTCATTTAAGCCTAATTAGTACGGTTTTGGACTTTAGTTCACTTTATCATGATTATGCTTACCGGAGGGTGCCCTACATTATTGTAGCCTGACAATACGCAGTCGAATGCTCCGGGCATTGCCGGCATTACCGTCCGTACGAGGCGAAGCATCTCAGCCGAGGAGCGCGCCAAGTAGAATGCCAAGCAGCGCACCCATCAATACCTCCAGCGGCGTATGTCCCAGCAGCTCCTTGAGCTTTCCCTCGAATTCAATCCTGTCCATATGCGTGTAAACAAGCTTGTTCAGCACCTTTGCCTGCTTGCCAGCCGCCCGCCTGACGCCCGCCGCGTCATACATCACTATCAGCGCAAAAGCGACGGCCAGCCCGAAGAGCCCCGAATTCCAGCCGTATATTTTCCCTATGACGACTGCCAGGGATACCGTGAAGGAGGAATGGGAGCTGGGCATGCCGCCGGAGCTGACAAACAGCGTGAAATCAAACCTTCTCTCCATGAACAGCCGGCTGATCACCTTTATGAACTGTGCTGTAAACCATGCCAGTACCGGTATGGTGATGGTCTTATTTGTAAAAACGGCTTCAAGATATGACAAAAGAGTTCCTCCTAGCTGCTCCGCTTTTCTATATACACGGCCAGCTCTTCCAGGAAGGCGGCCTTTCCGTCAAAGATGCGGAGTGCTTCTATCGCTTTTTTTACTGTTGACGCAAGCATTTCTTTGGACCCTTCAAGGCCATACAGGGTTACAAACGTGGATTTTTCATTGGCCGCATCGCTTCCCACGGGCTTGCCCATGGCCTCGAAGCTGCCTTCGACGTCCATTATGTCGTCCTTTATCTGAAACGCCAGGCCTATGCAGGCGGAGTACTCTTCAAGCGCTTCATATTCCCTGCCGCCTGCTCCGCAGAGTATAGCGGCGGATAGAACAGGTGCTTTTATCAGGGCGCCCGTCTTGCATCTGTGCATGTATTCCAGCGTTTCAACACTGATGCTCCTGCCCTCCGATTCCAGGTCGACGGTCTGACCTGCGATCATACCCTTTACGCCGGCCGCTTCGGCAATTACGTTCATAGCTTTGAGCCTCCGGGGCAGATTGTCGCCGCTTGACAGCGTATGGGAAAGCATGAGCTCAAAGGCTCCGTTAAGGAGGGCGTCACCGGCAAGCACGGCCACCGCCTCGCCGAAAACCTTGTGGTTGGTGGGCTTCCCTCTGCGGAAATCGTCGTTGTCCATGGCCGGAAGGTCGTCGTGTATAAGCGAATAGGTATGTATCATTTCTATAGCGCAGGCATAGGGAAGCACATCGTTTTCATCCCCTCCAAGAAGCTCGGCGACAGCCAGCGCCAGTACGGGGCGCATCCTTTTCCCGCCCGCCATCAGGCTGTACCTGACGGCTTTGTATATCACCGCCTCCGGAGTGTCCTTTTCTCTTACAAAGCCCTCCAGCGCGTCGTTTACCAGGGCTGTCCACCGATCAAACCGGTTTTTAAAGTCCATATCTACCTCCCGGCTTCCTCGGGCATCTCCTTCTCGCCCAGCTCGCCGTTTTCGCCTTCAATAAGCAGGGTTATCCTGCGCTCCGCCTCATCCAGTCTTTTGCTGCAGTATTTCGACAGCTCCACGCCCTTCTGGAAAAAATCGATGGACTCGTCCAGGGTAAGCTCGCCCTTTTCCAGCCTTACAACGATCCCCTCGAGCTCTTCCATCGCCTTTTCAAAGCTGACGGCTTCCTTCTTCATTTCTATCATCCCCCCGTGTGTTCTCGACGACACAGTCGATGCTCCCGTCCCGTACATTTATCTCGAGCCTGTCGCCCTTTTCCAGGCCGGTAACCGATTTTACAAGAGTATCGTCCTTTTTTGATTTTACTATACCATAGCCTCTTGCCAGCGCGCTGAGCGGGCTTAAGGCGTCAAGGCGGGAAACGAGCATCGCCAGCCTGTTTGCAAATGCGCCGGCAGCAGCCTCCCGTGCCTTATGGAGGTACCTTTCCTGTACGTCAAGCCTCATTCTTTCCTGGTAAACCCTGTTGAAGGGCTGTTTAAACGCCGTACTTTCCTGAAGCCTTTTGAGGGAGAGCCTGTCTATGGACAGCTTCTTCCTGACCGAGTTTACAAGCCGCAATTCCAGCCCCGCAAGCCTGTTTTCAAGCGTGTGCCTCTCCGGCATGACTATCTCTGCGGCTGCTGAGGGCGTGGGCGCCCGGACGTCAGCAACAAAATCGGCTATGGTGTAATCCGTTTCATGCCCTACGGCTGATATGACCGGGATCTCGGATTCATATATGCTTCGCGCCACTATTTCCTCATTGAAGGCCCAGAGCTCCTCAAGGGAGCCCCCGCCTCTTGCGAGTATTATCACATCGACGCACCCGAGCCGGTTCAGGCGCTTCAGCGCGCGCGCTATCTGTCCCGCAGCCTGCTCGCCCTGAACCTGGACGGGATATACCTTTATATTGACATTATAGAATCTTCTGCTGAGAATATTTATAATATCTCTTATGACCGCGCCGGTGGCCGAAGTTATGACGCCTATGGAATGCGGCATAAACGGGAGCCTGCGCTTCCTTTCCGCATTGAAGAGGCCCTCTCTTTCAAGCTTCTGCTTAAGACGCTCAAAGGCGATATACAGGGCGCCTATGCCATCCGGCTGCATTTCCTCGGCGTAGAGCTGGTATTGCC
>JAEZJL010000042.1 GCA_023415815.1 Bacillota bacterium
GAACTGAGAAAAGAGGGGGTTCCCATCGAGGATGTCAGCGTGGGCTCTACCCCAACGGCTGCTTATGCCGCCGGTGTGCCGGGAGTTACCGAGATACGGCCGGGGACGTATGTATATAACGATATCATGACTGTAAACCTGGGAATATGCTCCCTCGAGGATTGTGCGGTCCGTGTGCTGACAACGGTTGTCAGCAGGCCTGCGGACGACTATGCCGTTATAGACGGCGGAAACAAGACGTTCTCAACCGATGCCGCCCTGGAGGCTTTTCCGTACTATCTGAAGGGATACGGCAGAATCGTGCAGGACGAGAGACTGACGCTGGCTAAACTGTCCGAGGAGCACGGGATCATAAAAACCGAGGAAAGAAGCATCGGACTGAATACCGGCGACATCATTTCCATTATTCCCAACCATGTCTGCACCACAGTGAATCTTCATGACACGGCGTACCTTTTGAAAAACGGCCGCATAATGGAAGAAATGCCGGTCGCAGCCCGGGGAAGGGTATATTGACATGGAAATGCTTGATTACGTAATTAAAGGCGGCCTGATCGCAGACGGTTCCGGCAGTCCGTCATGGGTAGGCGACGTAGGGATCAGGGACGGTAAAATTATAAAGCTGTGCGGAAATATCGGGGATACCGCAGGGGAAATCATCGATGCCGCCGGCAGGGTAGTAGCCCCCGGATTTATCGATCTTCACAGCCACTCGGATTTCAGACTGCTTGAAGAGCCTGCCGGAGAAATAAAGCTGAGACAGGGTGTGACGACCGAGATTTTCGGAAACTGCGGGTTTTCCGCGGCGCCTTTATCGGAAAGGCATATGCCGCTGCTGCTGGCGTACAGTGAGCCTGTTATGGGACAGCCGAAAGAAAAATGCGGCTGGCGGACTTATGGCGAGTATCTTTCACGCCTCTCCCGCAGCAAGCTGGGACATAATACCGGAGGCTATGTTGGAAACGGTGCGTTGAGAATCGCCGTAAAAGGATTTGAAGCCGGACCTCTGACAGGCTCCGAAATGGCCGAAGTCAAAAGGCTGCTCCGGGAATCCCTGGAAGCGGGGGCTTTGGGCCTGTCCCTGGGGCTGATGTATGTGCCTGAAAACTATTATGACAGGGATGAGCTTGCGGAGATATGCAGCGTCGTCAAGGAATACGGCGCCATTGTCACAGCCCATATAAGAGGAGAGGGCAACAGCCTCGGCAGGTCCATCGAGGAAGTGCTTTATATTGCTGAAAAATCAGGAGTGCCGCTTCATATAAGCCACTTTAAAGCTGCCGGGAAGAACAACTGGGGTGAAAAGTGCGACGCCGCCATCGGCAGGATCGAAGCGGCAAGGTCCAGGGGAGTGGATGTGACCTGTGACGTATACCCGTACACCGCAGGCTCAACCACATTGACAAGCCTTTTACCGCCATGGTCCATGGAAGGCGGTATTGAAAAAACTCTTCAAAGGATAAGAGACCCTGAAACAAGGCTCAGGATATGCGACGAATTGAGCAGGGAGACCGATGACTGGGATAACCTCGTATATTCGACAGGGTGGGAAAGCGTCCTGGTGAGCTCGGTCAATACTGCGGCAAACCGGCGTCTGGTAGGCAAAAATATACTCGAGATCGCACAGCTCAGGCAGGAGCGACCCATAGACGCTTTTTTGGACCTGCTTGCAGAAGAAGCCGGGAAGGTAGCCATCGTGATCTACCACATGTCCGAAGACGATGTGATAAAGATTTTGAAGCTGGGATTTTCGTTTGTAATCTCCGACTCCCTTTATTCGTCCGGAGGCTTGCCGCATCCGCGGCTTTACGGGACCTTTCCGAGGCTATTCGCAAGATATGTAAGAGAGAAGAAGGTCCTGTCGCTGGAGGAGGCGGTCAAAAAGGTTACCTCCATGCCGGCAAAAAGACTCGGGCTTGAATCGATCGGAAGGCTTGAATGCGGCATGAATGCCGATATCGTGGTATTCGATGCCGGTGAGATCAACGATCGTGCTACTTATATCGACCCGAAGCAATTCCCCGCAGGAATTGAACAGGTGCTTGTCGGCGGGAAAGTGGCGGTTAAATCGGGCGAATTGACAGGCGTCCGGAACGGAAGGCTGCTTTTAAAAGGCCGGTGAGGTAAGGATGCTCCATTAACTCGCTTTATCAGGGACAATTCCCGCAAAAAATCGTGCGAAAGAGAACGGAGCTTGATGTCAACACCGTCAAGCTCTGTTTTTTATTTGTACGAGCTGAAAAAATGGTACTGGAATTTAAAAATAAAAGATGCTATTGTTATACTGAACAGGCTATGATATCCGTTGAATAATTGACAATATGTGAAGGTTAGAAAAATGAAAAATTACAAAATAAGCTTTTCACTAACAGGCCTTATGCTCTACGCTTTGCAGCTGCTTCCCAACATCATATGGATGCTCGCGCCGCCGGCTAACGACGTCCTTACGAAAAACAGCTCCGTTTATCCGATACTGAATATCATAGAGCAGGTCTTTGGAATCATGACGGTTGCTTTATTGATTTTGCTGATAAACAAAAACAAGGTGAGAAGCAGCAAGCTCTATATCGGATTGGCAATCCTGTTTCTGGCAGGCTATTATGTCGCGTGGATTTTCTACTACAGGGGAGTGGTGGCCCCATGGCTGCTCATCATAGGAATCGCCGCCATGCCGCCGTTGTACTTCTTTTTTGTCGGACTCTGGAAAAGAAATTATGCCGCCCTCGTTTCATGTGTTATTTTTGGAATTACGCATATTTCGATCACATGCGCGAGTTATCTGAAATGATGCCTGTATTGCGCTATGGAGCAGAGCGGGCTTGCGGAGCGGGTCCGTCGGACGCAAAGCAATAGTGTATTTTATGTGTGAGGTGGAAGGATTGAAAAAATATTTTGCGGAAACGGAGCGTATAGGTTTTTCCGTATGGACGGAAGAGGATTTTCCGTTGGCCGCCCAGCTATGGGGAGAAGAGGATGTCACACGGTATATTTGCGCAAGCGGTAAATTTACGGAACAGGACATTCGGAAGCGCTTGAAAACCGAGATCGGCAACCATGAACAGGCAAACGTGCAGTATTGGCCGATATTCGAGCTCGCGACCGGCGAGCTGATAGGCTGCTGCGGCCTGCGCCCGTTCAAAGCGGAAGAAGGTACATATGAGATCGGCTTTCATCTTCGTAAAAAATTTTGGGGCCGGGGGTATGCCTCCGAAGCGGCTGCAAAAGTAATAGAACATTGCTTCGAAACACTCCGGGCCGATAAGCTTTACGCAGGGCATCATCCTGAAAATGCGGCTTCCGGGAGGTTATTGGCCCGCCTGGGCTTCCGGTATATAGGAGATAATTTTTACGAGCCCACGGGTTTGTACCATCCGTCATATGAAATGCACAGCCGCACATAAGCTTCAGCCGTTCTCTCCGCATACCCCTGTAAACGGGGCGCATACGCCAGTCTCCGGGCAAAACCCCGGATTTTCCCGGCATAATTTCCTTGCGTAGTCCGGATTCTTCCTGCTGATATTATTGAAATAGCAGCTGATATAATGGTTGCGGGCCAGGCTGTTCAGCTGAAAGTCAAGCGGGAGCTTTGCTTTTACATGCTGATAATATAGGCCTTCTTCCGTAAAAGGGGGAGGATATGCCTGAGCCGGTATGGTGGGAATGACGTCGTGGACATTAAAGAAACGGACGCTGTTTTTTACCGTATGGTTGAACCGGAGAGCAAAATCGGGATCTCCGGTACGCGGACTGCCATAGGTATATACTACGGAATCCCTGAAGTCGGTGTTCACCGTGATATCCAGACCGGAAAGCGCCGCCAGGGCGCCTCCGAGACTATAGCCTGTAATCAGCAGCCTTTTTGCCGGAGAAAGCTTCATCAGCTCCCTGATCAATTTGTCACGGGCCGATTGATAAATGCATGTAAAGCCCCGGTGGGTCATTCCGGCATCCGGGACAAAAGGGTACTGCACCTGATATAAATCCTGGTCCGATTCATTGTCCTTAAACGAATCTGTCCCCCTGAAGGCCATCACTATTTTGTCCCTTGACTCTGCAATAAAGCCGAATACCTCCGGCTCCGGCTCCTCTACACCGGCCAGGGCGCGGATTTTGTACCGGAGCGCAAAGCCCTTCGGCAGGACGAGCTCGCCCTGTTCAAAAAGCAGATTGGCCTGATGGCACATCGCTGCGAGCAATATCGCGTATTCGCTGTTGAAAATATTCTCCATACCCTGATTATCCATATTGCGGCCTCCTTCTTATATGCAAGGCATCGGGCTCTTGCATGTTCCCTGAAAAGGAAAACAAATTTCCTCAGCGGGACAAAACCCCGGATTATCATGGCACAGCGC
>JAEZJL010000060.1 GCA_023415815.1 Bacillota bacterium
GGGTGGATAAGAGCATGCCCGCGGCGACCGCAAATATAAGCATAAAGGCCGGTATTTTTTTAAAAAGCGCGCTTCTCATTGCTTTTACCTCATTTCATTTTTATGACCCGCACGTCCATATCGTTTAAAAGCAAGGCGTCTCCCATAGGGCTGCCCTCTTTGCCGAACAGCTTGAGAGTAAGTTTTTCCGGCGAGGAAAAGGTGATGGTCAGATGGGAGGCCGGCGTACCTGCGGGGAGCCTCTCGCCGCCTATTTTGTCACCTGCCGCCGTGGTCAGCTCGTAATAGCCTATATTCCATTTTTCGTCGAATTCCGGGACAAGCATGGAGGTATAGCCGTCGCTGTTATTAACCAGGCTCCAATGGCCGAGCAGAGAGCCGGGCGACGGCAGGCCGGAGGGCACGGGGCCCTGGCCCACGGGCCTGAGGTCGAGCACGCCGGTATAGTCGGCCGCGTCGATCTCTGCCGTATAGGCCAGCGAGTTTTCCTGATACAGCTTTACTATCAGCTTTGTCGTGCCCTCGTATACGAGGGGCAGATGAGTGATCACGCCTTTCACGGGGGTACGCTCCCCGATAAGCTTGCCGTCCTCCGTGCACAGCTCGTAATGGGTCGCCGTTATTTCTCCGTCCTCCGGAAGGGAGATGCCGAAAACGAATTTATATTCGTTGATAAGCGTGTTCAGATACCATGTGGGCTTACCCGCTTCATCCTCGGAGGAAAGCCAGGACAGGCCGGAGGCGTAATCTCCGGCGTCGGCCAGGGAGATTCCTGACAGCAGCCTTGTGATCGCTCCCGAGGTGGTGAAATCAAAGCTCGCCAGCGATTTGTTATACGCTATGAGCGAAGACAGCGTAGCGTTTTCATAAGTGAGTATATCCTCCCTGGCGCTTTCGACGTCCATAAAAGAGGCCTCTCCTGTGAGATTCAGCTTCTTCAGCTGTTCGTACCGGAGCTTTGCCCTGTCGATGCCGCTGATGGAGTCCTGATAAGCGTTCCACAGCTCAAGCAGGCTGTTGAAGCCGTCTTCTACCTGGTCGGTCAGGTTTTTGCGGGCCTCCTCCTCGTCCTTTATCGCTTCCTCCCTGTCCATCAGCGATACGTAAAGCGCGTATTTCTGATCCTCAAAGTAGCGTATGCCGCTGTATTCGCTGCGGAACCACTCCTTTGGAATATTGATGGTGATAAAGAGAATCTGTATGGAATAATAACCGGCATAAGGCGCTTCGATGCTTTCCAGGGCTTCGTCATACTTATCCTGGAAGGTCAGAAAATCAATGGGGCCGTTTTTGGCTATTTCGCTTTCGATTTCGCTTACCAGGGCTCCCCAGCGGCTGCTGTAAATACTGCGAAGCGTTGCGACCTCGGTTTCGCTTATCTTTCGGGTCAGCCCGGTCTGGTATACATTGTAGTCTTTATTAAGGGCATAGCCGGTGATACCGGCCAGCTGCCTTCTTTCCAGCTGAAGCTTTGAAAAATCCCTGCTGAAGGTGTAGCCGTTCGATACGTCCACGTTCATAATTTTTGAAAGCTTTTTTTTGTTGTTCTCCAGGCGCAGCAGGTTGCTCCGGTAACCCTTTTCCAGGTCCGGGATGCTGCTTTTTATTTCGTCAACGTCGTCTTTGCTGGCCTTGCCAAGCACATAATCCCCGTTGAGCCGTTGATAGGTGCTCTTTGCATCGGCAATGCGCTTTTCCTGCAGCGAACAGCTTTCCATGACCTCTACAACATTAAAATATGCCGTTTTCGCCGTCATTACGGCGTTGTATTCCGAATATTCCAGCTTCCTGTTGAGCGCGTCGAGCTCCGCCTGTATTTTAGGCACCTTCATTACAAGCTCCATTTCTTTGGGAAGGGCGTGCGGCTTTGGAAACGTGAGGTCAAAGATCAGGGAAAACTGTATGGTGCTCTCTTTCCACCGTATGTCCTTTATTGCCTGGATAGCCTGCTTCAGCTCTATGTTTTTCAGCTTGATCTCCCTCTTGGTTTTACGTATCGCATAGCTTGTATCGACCGCGGAGCTGACGGCCCGGCTCAGGGTCAGCACCTGGGGAAACGCGGCGCCTTTGCTTGCCGTGGGGCCCGGAAGGACAAGGGCAAGGACGAGGACAAGCGTAAAAATCCTGCGTTTAATCATATGTCCCACCTATAGTACAGGAATTTGCCGTCTTTTTTATCGAAAAACAGGGTAAGGGCAAAACCCTGATAGTCGTAGCAGGCCAGATAAAGCTCGGAATCATAGGCGTCCGCGGCGCCGGGGTACAAAGCGTCCTTTTCCGTAAGCACGCCCCGCTCCGCAAGGGCCTCAAGAGCGATCAGATCCTCGTCGAGAGGGAAGCTGCAGCCCTCGTATACGGGAGCGCCCAGCAGGGCTTCAAAATCGGAGGGCTCTTTCATCCCTTCGAGTCCTGCCGGCAGCGTATTGTCATAGACGATCACCGAGCATACCGCGGGCTCGGACAATTCCGCCGTCTCAGCCTCAGCCTCCGCAGCCTCCCCGGGAACGGTATGCATAAGGGTCACCTTCATATCCCTGTAAGTCAGGCTCGCGGACATATTCGCTCCGGAGGCTGTTTCCGGAGGCTCGAGAAAATACTTCCCCAGCTCCGGGGTGGGAAGGTTGAGAAAGTAAACATAATCGGGAAGACCCTTGAGAAAGGGACCGCTGAACCTGCCTCTGCCGACGGCTGAATAAAGAGTTCCCGTGCCTTCGTACAGGCCGTTGACGAAATCGCCCTGGTAGACCGTACGAGACGTGGCGGCGTCGAAAAGGATTCCTTCCCCCGAATAAATATTGTCTACAAAGGAGCCGTTGTACAAAACGGAGCCGTTTTCGCTGTAGAGGATCCCCGCGCCGTTGTACATTCCGGCTTCAAACGCGCCTTCGTAATTGAGCGTCCCGGACGGATAATAAAGCCTTCCGGCGCCGTTGTATTCGTTATTTGCAAAGCCACCCGAATAAACCGGCGAGCCGTGAGAATCAAAAAGCTCGCCGGCTCCGTTGTACTCGTTGTCTGCGAAATCGCCCGAATAAAGCAGCGAGCCGTCCGTATTATAGAGCTTGCCCTTGCCGGTGCAGAGCCCTTTTTCGACGGCGCCCTCGTATACGAGCTTTTTTCCGACGGAAAGTATCCTTGCGTTGCCGCTGAAGCCCTCAAGCGCGGGGTCGTTGAAAACGAACTCCGCCGCGGCTGTCTCTTCCTCTACCGGAGCTGAAACCGGCACACTGAAAAACTGGAAATATATCACCGGGGCGAGGCATATCAGCAATATCAGCAATATGGCCAGCTTTTTGTATATGCCCAACCTTCCCGCGTAAAAATAATCCGAGGCCTTCTGCGGACGGATCACAAACAATCCTCTCAAGCCCGACGAGACCTTCAGCAGCGCTCTGGAAAGCAGCAGCCTGGGATTGGTCGACTGCTTCAGCGTATAAATGTATTTGTAAATCGGAAGAAAAAGAGTCCGCTTTGCGCGTTCGATAACATAACTAAATGGATTTTCCTGCATAAGCGGCAGCACCTTTCACAATTTTATAGATATTTGGCCAGGGCAAGCTCGGGGGGCGGGCCGTCCGCCTGTTTACAAAGCATGTCGCATTTGAATAGGAACCATCTTGCCACCGTATCCTTTGCATTTGCCTTGACTACCTGGGCGAACAGATTACGGGCCTTGTAGAAATCCTGCTCCATATACCCGGAAACCGCGGAACCGAATAATTCAAGGGCCTGTTTCTTGCCTGCCAGGACATCGGGCGCATCACCGTCGAAAAACTCATACAGCTCCGTCTTTGTCCGGCTGTCGCCGCCCGTCATGTAGCCAATGTAGCGGTGGTTGTATCCGTCGGGGTCCGCAAGCCCGTCATATGCGTCCTGAGTTACGAGGATCGGGCACATCAGCTGGTGCTGAAGACTGTCAAGGGTATACAGGATGTCGTTGTCTTCGGTTACGACGGCGGGAGAGTACCTGTTTTCATCCCCCGCTATCCCGTAAATACACGGGGCGGTGTGGATGTAGAAGCCTGCGTCCATCATGTGCCAGCTCTTTGCAAACAGCGAGCCGCTTTCAGAGGAAAGCTCGGAGCGGATGCATATGACCGATTTGAGAGCGTTTTCGGGATTGTTTTGGAACATGACTGTCAGCTTGTCCGCATTGTATGACTGGACGACGCCGGAATGATCGGCCGAATTGCTGCTTATTATCTTATAGATCCGGTTGATCAGCTTAAAAGTGGTGTCAGGCGTTAAATCCGAGGCGATTTTTTCGAAATTCCTGATAAAGGCGTTCATGATCGTCATTTTGGTGCTTATCTGGTCGCCGAGCTTGATATCGAGGACCGAGTTTTTTTTCAGCAGCAGGAAGGTATCCGGAGGGACAAGCTTGGAATAGGCCTTGTTAAGGCTTGTGAGCTTGCCGAACTGGCTGTTGAGCTCAAGCGACAGCTTGTTGAACACGCGGCCGATGTCCGCGACCTCGTCGTTTGCCTTTATTTTGGCCAGGGCGCCGTATTTGCCGTTGTATACGGCTACGACGGCTGCCTTCAGCAGCGCAAGGGGGTGGAGCAGCGCCTTCAGCGCGATGAAAAAGGCAAGCAGGACGGCAAGGCATACGGCGGCTCCCGCCAGGAGCATCATGCGGGAGAGGCTGAGCATGGAGGCCTCCAGGTCCTTGGAATTTATGCCGGTTTCGAGCATGCCTGTTATTTCGCCTTCGGCATCGAATACCGGGTAGATCGCCACCGTCCAGATGCCCTGAACATCCTTTATCGTGCCCGTGACCATGTTCCTCCCGCTCAGAGCGATACGGTAAAGCTCCATGGACTGCTCCGAATAGAGACTGTCGAGAGGGACAAAGCAAGGCATATCGGCGGAAACCGCCGTATAAATCCTTCCCTTTTCCACCCTCATGAGCATGCAGTACAGGCCGACATACTCGGGATCGGCGGGAAGGAAGCTGCTGTAATCGGTTACCTTTGAAATCGAGCGGAGCAGCCGGTCATAAGCCGGCAGCCGCATATCCCGGGGGCTGTTGATCTGTGAAAGCAGCGCAGTGTCAACGTTCTGGACGACAAAGCCTCCGACGTTTTTCACAAGCCCCGTCCTTTCTTCGGTGATGGACCGGTCGAATATGCGGGTCGCTACCTGCGAGTATATGAATAAGGCCGCTACGACAATGGGAAGCACGAAGACGACCAGCTTCATCAGCAGAGTCGGCCTGCGTCTGTACGCGAAACGGAACAGCAGTATCAGGGCCAGAAGCGGGAGAATGACGGCCAGCGCCGTCAGCGACGTTTCCAGCGAATTGATGAGCAGGACGTCGCGTGAAAGCCTGGGGTTCCGCAGCTCTCTCGCTGTGCCGCCGTGCAGCACGATGGGGAGGGAGGAGCCGTCCGGGCCCGTGCTCACGATTACTGCGCCGGTGCCTTCATCGTAAGCCGACAGCATGGAAACATCGCGCTGCAGATAGCTGCTTCCCGAATAGACGGGCGTTTCCCCCTTACGGACGGAAAGGACGCGGCCCGAACCGGCGTCCATGACGATGGCGTCGCGGCTGAATATCTCATGAAAATGCAGCCTGCCTTCATTGTCAAGGCAAAGATTCATGGGAAAGCAGCGGCCCGTATATTCCTTTGTCGGGAATATGAGCGTCGATGTGCCCTGGAGATCGATCCGGTAGATATTCGAGTCCATCGTCTGCACGATTACGAAATCTTCGCCGCACAGAGCCGCATTAACCGAAGAGCCGCCGGGCAGGCGGCAGTCCACGAGGAGCTCCGGAGCGGCGGGCTTATCCCCGGGGGGCTTGCCGGTATAAAAACGGTATAAGGCCACATCCTTTAAATCCTCGCTCACCGTCGTGAAATAAAGATAACCGCCGCGCGGGTCAATATACCGTATGAACCGGCCGCCGTCAGGATCCCGGGTATCCAGACCCAGCTCGTACAGCGTCTCGGGACGCGCCTCCTTCAGGGATGTGTCGAAATAGACGATGCTGCTCGACGTAAAGCGGTTGGAACGGTTATCGAGCACATTTCGCACCGTATAGACGCGGTTTGCGTCTTCGTCTGCAAATATGTCGCCGAAGAGGAGCATGTTATCGGCCGTATTTCTGCGCGCCGAATAATAGCAGTCTATCACGCCGCTGTTGTTTACACGCATGAAGCTGACGCGGGTATCGGTATTTCCGAGCGCGTAGAAGCTGCCCTTTGAATCTGCGGCAATGCTGCCGGCGGATTCCGAAATGTCCGGGACAGAGAGCATATTATAGATACATGATGCGGCAAAGGTCACCATCAGCAGCGCAATAAATAAAGCAGCCCTAATCCGTTTCATCAGAGTTCTCCTGTTTGGCATAGTCCTCTACGAGCTTCAGGGTGCCGATTTTTTCCATACCTCTGTAAGCCGGTTTTGCTTCGGCCATGCTTTGCGCGGCTACAGCCGACCGGCTGCGTATTTCGGAGATGCTGTAAAGCAGGGAAGAGCCTATGAGCAAAGCGAGAAGTACGGTCCTGACTGCGGAGACGATGAAATTTTTCCTGCTGGCGTAGGAGTGTTTTATTTTTACAGGCAGGCTTGCGTCTATCTCCGCTTCGGGGGAAATGTTTTTTAAATCCGCATAAATCGCCCCCAGGCTCGTATAGGATCTTCGCCGGACCTTCATAACGAACAGCTTTGCTTCCTGTGAAACAGCTTTTTTGCCGTTGGACAGTATCCTTGATAGGATTTCCGCAGCTTTGTCGACGATCAGCCCCATGTCAAGCTCCTCCGGTAGAAGGCTGAAGTCCATGAAATAGTTGAAATATACGCGTCCATCCCGCCTCAGGTTCAGGTTGCTGTCCTCCAGCAGTAAAAAGAGCAGTTCTGCGGGAAGCGGAGTCGATATAAGCTCGGCGAGAAGGTTTTTGGCGACGTTGAGCCTGTCCGAAAAATTCCTGCAATAAAGCGTCTCGAAGAAGAACAGCCTGTTTTCACCGCTGTAGGGGAATATAAGCGCGAGCTGCGAGTCGATCGCGGTGAGCAGGGCCAAACCTTCCGCCGACGGGTCCGGTGCATTCCCGGAGAATGCCTCCAGAAGCCGGGCGTGCAATGCCCGGTCCTTCACTATGATCACGGTGCGATAACCAGGGCGGTTCCCCGCCATACTCCTGCACACAAGGACGTCGTTGGCTTTGCCTCTTAAAACCGTACGGATTTCCTTATAGCTGTTGTCCGGAGTCTGCAGCATCAATTTGCTCCTTTCTCCTTGACGACGACGAATGCCGACGCCTTCAGCGAAGGGTCGGGAATGCTCTGCACCCTGACCTCGTATACGCCTTCTTTGTTCGGAGCCGTATAGATACCGTTCGGCTCAACCGTCCCGCCGTTTTCCTCAGCGACGCTCCAGTTGCAGGGAGTCTCTTCGGTGTTGTAGAAAATGGCCTTAAAATATGCGGTCTCACGGGGGGCGACCGAGATCGTGTCAGGCTTGACGAACAGGCAGCCGTCCCTGCGCGCTTCGGATGCTCCCAATGCCGCAGGAGTCCTGAAAGCATGCCATTTTATTTTAAGGTAGAGCGCAGTCGTGGTTTCCAGAAGCTTCAGCCCAACGACGAACGTGCCCCGCTCCTCATAATTCAGAGCGCACAGCTCGCAGGCTGGAAGCCGGGCGTCGTATTCCGAGCCACGGAAGATATCCGGGTCCCCGTACGCCGTAAAATTGCCGCGGGCGAGCTTTTCGCTGACGGAGGAGGATTCGATCCCCAATACGATCGTGACCACTCCTTTTCCCAGCCCGTGCATGATTTCGTCGGAATGGAATTTTTGCTTGGGCCGCGGGTTGAAGCCGAGCGGAATTTCGATCGTGCCCGACGAGCTGGAGGGCTCTTCCGGCTGAGATGAATCGGCGGCGCTTTTCTGCCCTCCGCGGGCAGCCGGTACGCCGGGGGGAGTGACCGCGCCGTCAAGCGGAGGGAAATAAGCGCTCAGCTGGTTATCCAGCTGCAGGAGAAGAGGATTATATACATATTGCTCAAAAGGCATAGACTTTACGGATTCAATGATATAAGCGGCGTTTGAGCGGAAGATCCCGATACGCGCAAGATAAAGGGGTTTATTGCGGCTGCTGCCCGACGCCTCGTCCATTGAAACCGAAAAATATTTCTCCTTCACGATTTCGGGCAGGTCCCTGCGGATCACATTGATGTCGAAATCCACGGCCTCCTTCGGCGCAGATACGTCCTCCCGGGCTTTGAATCTGAAGCTTTGCGGGGAGACCGACATGCGGGCCTCAGCCCCGGCGCCTCCGGGCGGTATTAAGGTATAGGTCAGCCTATACCTGTCCGGCAGGCCCTCCGGAGTATCGTTGAAGCAGACGCGGATAGCGTTGGAGCCGTCGGATGTATTGAAGTAAGGCGAATCAATGGTATACTCGAAGGAAAGATCCCGGCCGGCCGTATGTTTTTCAATATCCACACTGAGGCTGAAGGGCCTGAGGGCGGAAACGGTGCGGGGAACGCTCTGGGTGACGGTAATGTCCCTGGCTGAGAAAATCGTCTTGCGCGAGACAAAGTCGTCTATCAGGGAATACGGCTCCGGATCCGGCTCCTTATCGGTGACGAAAAGACGGAAGGATTCCCTCACACGGCTGAATTCCGAGGCGCTTTCAGCCGTGTCGCCCAGGGTGCGGGCGATGGCGTAGACAGGATCGTGCGGCTCCTCGGCGTATTCTATGCAGAGATACAAAACACTGCCCGAGGTTGCGTCATAGCCGTCGATGCCGGACAGCTTGCGGAGGATGGATTCATTCAGCACGATTTCCCTGCCCGTGCTGTCTATCGCCGCCCCGGCTTCTATCATGACGGAACCGTCGTCGACGCTGTAGGTATTCAGACCGCATATTACGCCGGTGCCGAAAAGATATCTGCTGAGGAATCTTCTTTTGTCGTTCATGTACTTTTGTTCCAGCTCAAAGTCCGCAACGGTAAGAAGCTTGCCGTAAAAGAATTTATTCCTCTCAAAAGGCCTGTAGTTCAGGTTTTTCAAATCATATCATACCTTTCATAATAGTTTCGGCTTGCCGCAGGCCGTATGTCCCGCCGGTGCGGGAGCAGGCGGCGCAAAGGGTAAACTGCGGGTATGGCAGGATAATTTTCTGCACCCATTATAGACCATGTACGGGCCGAGAAATATTAAAAAAGGACGAAGAGCGGACTTGAGGGGATAAAAAGCATATGGGTAATGATGAAATGTGACCGGAAAAGTAAAGGCCATGCGCCCCTCCGTATTGCGGAGCAGGAGGGCCCGGCGGACTGACGTTCGCCGGACCCAGAGGTTTGAGGTTGTTTTACAGATTATTCCCGTTTGAAAGTATCGTATCGCGGTACCATAGGGCGGAATCCTTGAGTATGCGCTCCTGTGTTTCGAAATCGCAGTAGACCATGCCGAAGCGCTCTGTAAAGCCCTTGGACCATTCAAAGTTGTCCGTCACTGTCCAGCTGAAATAGCCGCGGATATCCACTCCGTCATCGGCCGCGCGCCGCAGCTCCAGCAGGTAGCGGTGCAGGAAATCGATGCGCCCGGGGTCGTGCACCCTGCCGTCCAGCGAGACCGTATCGGGGCAGGAAATGCCGTTTTCGGTGAGGTAGATGGGCTTTTTGTAGCGTTCGGCGAGGAATTTCGGTCCCCAGTAGAGCGACTCGGGCGTTACGGGCCATTTGCTGCCTGTGAAAGCATAGCCCGGCTTGCGTCGTACCGTCTCATAGCCGCCCCTGCCGTCCGAGCGGATGGCATGCCCGTTGTATATGTTGTGGCCCAGGAAATCCAGCGGCTGGCTTATGAGCTTCATATCGTCCGTCCCTATCCGGGGCATATGCCCGCCGTGAAGCTCGTACAGCTTCGCCGGATACTCCCCCAGGAAAACGGGGTCGTTCCACAAGGAAGCGCTCCAGAAGCAGCGGTCGGAGGGTATGTCGAAAAAGGCCTTGCGTGCGGCCTCGATATCCTCGGGTCTGTCTGTCTGCGGATAGTGCCCGCTGCATGTGGGCGCCCAGCCGAGCCTCGCGTCCGGAATGGCCGAGCGCAGGGCCTGTACCGCGAGGCCATGGCCCAACAGCACGTTATGTGCCATGAGCAGGGTATCCCAGATGGGGAAGCTGATGCCGGGGGCCTGCGAAGTGCCGTCATAGCTGAGGCCGATAAAGCACTGGGGCTCGTTGAAGGTCATTATGTTCTTCATGCGGTCGCCCAGGCGTCCCGCCAGGACCGAGGCATACTCGGCGAACCATTTGGGGCTGTCAGGGTTCATCCAGCCGCCGCGGCGGAAGAGCGCATAGGGGTAATCCCAGTGGAACAATGTCACATAAGGTGTGATTCCGGCCTCAAGCAGGCCGTCTATCAGGCGGTCGTAAAAATCCAGCCCCTTTTCATTCACTGCACCGAAGCCGTCCGGGAGGATGCGGGGCCATGAAACGGAGAAGCGGTAGGCATTGTAGCCCATCTCCCGCATGATGTCCACATCTTTTTGATACAGACGGTAATGGTCGCAGGCCGTATCGCCGTTGCAGCCGTCGAAAATGCGGCCTTCCTGCCTGCAGAACATGTCCCACACGGAAAGGCCCTTGCCGTCCTCATAAGCCGCCCCCTCGATTTGATAGGAGGCGGTTGCTCCGCCCCAGGCAAAATCTTCTCTGAATCCCATGATGCTGGTCTCCCTTCGGAATGCTCGGGGCCTTCCGGCCCCGTTGCGGATTTTGTCAAGCTTTATCAGGCGTCCATAGGCTCGCCCTTGTAGTTTATGTACCACTCGCTGCGGGACATGGGCGTTTGGCCGGTCATCAGCCTATAAAAGCCCTCTGCCGATTCCTGCGGTTCTATCTGAGCCGTAGTCCTTCCCATCTCTGTATTCATCCGGCCGGGGTGCACCGAATAGAAATCAATGTCGGCGACAGCCAGGTTGAACATGCCGGAAACCTTGGTGGCCGCAGTCTTTGAAAGGGCGTAGCAGGGCACCCAGGTACCGCAGTTCTTTATCGCGGGGCCCTCGGAGGTTACGGTAAGGAGTTTGCCGCCTTTTTTCAGGGCGGAGCAGAAGCTCTTCGCCACGATGACGGCGCCGATGGTATTGACCTCGAAGGTTTTGCGCAGCTCCGCCACATCGCATTGATGGATCAAATTAACCCTGTCGCCCGGCAGCAGGACGCCCGCCACGTTGCAAAGCGCGTCGGCCTTCCCGAAAAATCCGGTGCACAGCTCCGCGCCCTTGCGTATCTCGTTTTCATCCGTTACGTCGGCCCGGAACACCATTAGTCTTTCACCGTACAGCAGCCTCAGCTCCTCCAGCGACGGCGGCGTTTTACGCTCGACAGCGCCCGCAGCCACCGTATGCCCCTCTGCGAGGAATTTCCGCGAAAGCTCCAGGCCGAGTCCCTGTGTCGCGCCTATGATCACTACGTTCATCAGGTCCGCCTCCTTAAGCGTTATAAATTTGTTTAAACCATGGGCGGCAAATATCCAGGGGTCCACCGGGCCTTTAATAGCTTTCGAGCAGCTCAACGAGGCATTTCAGGTCGCCTGCGGCGTCCATATAGGCGTATTCGCCGCTTCCGTCGTTGTATTTTCCGCGCTGCACGCATTTCATGCCGAAGTTTTCACACGCCAGGATCTTGCCGTCCATGCCCTTGATGTTGAAGGCGATGTGATGAATCCCCTCGCCGTGGCTGTCGAGGAAATCCTGCCAGGTGCTCTTGACGCCGTTGGGCTGGATGAGCTCGATCTGGACGTTGGGGCCTGCGTTGAAGAATGCCATAGTGCAGTTGGCGTACGGGGCAGGCTCGCCCATCACCGTGGTGCCGGTCACTTCAAATTTACCGCCGTCGACATTTACCGGCGTCTCCACGCCAAAGAATTCGGCAAATTTTCTCTTTGTTTTTTCGATGTCCCTTACGATGAACCCCACCTGCGTAAGTATGTTCGTATCAATAATACCAGCCATTTGCAGCAACCTCTCTCATTTTATATTTTTTTAAAACGATATTGCGTAAATCCGATTGACCGCGCCGGCATAACCGGCAGTATTTTTTGGGGAAAGCCGTGGAAGGACCGGATTAAAAGCAGCTCTCGATTCATTGGGCACCTCCTCCCGACATAATTTTAGCTGCCTCCCCGCATCACCTGTAAACACGTTTTCAAAATAGAGCATATAAAAACGAATAACCTATGTAAAGCTCGGATCGTCGTCGAGCTTACGGCAGGATTCGCGTTCTATCAGCCTGCCGGGGAAAAATTCCGTGGCGGGAACGTCCTCTTTTTGCTCGACGGCCGCGATTGTGCGGGAGACGAGGGAAAAGAAGATTTTCTCGAAATCGAAGGCAAAGGAGGTTAGCTTGGGGTTCAGCAGCTTTGCGCCTTCGTGCCCGTCTATGCCGATCACGGAGATCTGGCCGGGAATCGTTATATTCGCCTCCTCAAGGGCCTTGTATACGCCGAAGGCCGCGGCGTCGTTGTTGGCGCAGATCACCGTGGGATACTCGCCGCAGCCGGCAAGAAGCTCCTTCGCCGCTTTGTACCCGCCGATCTCCGTCACGTCGCCGTAATACATCCACTCCCGGCGTATTTCGATATTGTGCGCCTGGAGTCCTTTGATGAAGCCCTCGTGGCGCTTGACCGAGCAGAAGCGGTTCATGTTGCCGTCGATGACCGCGATTTTCCTGTGCCCCAGGCCGCACACATAGTCGATCACCTTCTCACCCGTGTTGACTTCAAAGTTGACGGAGATGCGGTTCGGCTCATTGCGGTCCGGATGGTAGTGGTCAAATATGCCGACGATTTTCCCGCGTGAGATCAGCTCCTCTATCACCGGCTCATTGTTGTTGACGCCTATGAAAATACCGGCGTCTACACGACCCTGCATGAAAATGCGCTTTACCCAGCTGATATTTTCCTCGTCCTTCAGGTTTTTTACGATGCAGGTAAGCACAAGATATCCAAGCTCTGCGGCGATCTCCGTGACGTGCACGAAAAAGGCGCTGCACTGGATATCGTTTGCTATGGTGCCGCTGGAAACCCAGAAGAAGCCCAGAGTGCCGGTTCTTTTACCCGCAAGCAGCTGTCCGGAAAGCAGGGGGTAGTATTCGTTTTCATTGATGATCTTCATGACGCGCTCCCGCGTCTCGTCGGGCACGTTGCTGTAGCCGTTCACAACCCTGCTGACAGTACTGCGGGATACGCCCGCGAGCCGGGCGATTTCGGCGCTGTTCGGTTTCTTTTTCATTCCCTCTACGGTCCTTCCATCTTTAAAAACGTGTGCTTAAAATTATTATCATAGATAGAATAGTAACAAAAGGAAGCGGCTATGTCAAGATTTGGCCAGGAAAAATAGGGCCATAACGGCCTGCAGATGTATCAATAATGTAATCGAAGAGAAAAAGTGGCAAATTGTCCAATTCTATATTGCAAACACGTTTTTATTATGGTAATATGAGAATGGTCTGAGGGCAATATAATTCTATAAAACAAACACGTTTTCACTATCTGGTATAAAAACAGCAATCGAATGGCATTAAAATAGACTTCAGTCGGAATGAAACCTTTTCGATCTCCGGACGACCGGTTCCGTAAATCCTTAACTGTGACAGATAAATGCCGCAGTAGAGATAAAAAAATATAAGGAGGAATAGTACGTGAGAAAGATGATCCCCAAAAGAATTCTGACGCTTGTCCTGGCCCTGTTCATGCTTTTCAGCATCGCGGCATGCGGAGGCGCAGGCGCGCCTGCCGAGTCCGCCGCAGGAACCGCCGCCTCGCCGGAATCTGCCGCGGCCGGCGGCGGCACTGTCGACCCGCTTGGAAAATACGAAAAGCCGGTAACGGTTTCATGGGCCATCATGACCTCGCAGGTTCAGAAGTTCCATGACAGCGATACTTATGAAAACAATCAGTGGAGCCGCCTTATAAAAGAAAAGCTCAACATTGATCTCAAGATCTCTTTTTCCGCCGACGGCAGCACCGACGCTTACAAAAACAAGCTGAACGCAGTCATAGCCTCGGGCGACCTGCCGGATATCTTCAAATCAATGGATGTAAACGTATTCAAGCAGCTGCAGCAGAACGGACAGCTGGCTGATCTCACGGATATCTACGGCAAATACGCCACTCCCGAAGTCAAGGCGTATCAGACCAAATACGCCGACAGCTTCAGCGGCGTTACGGTCGGCGGCAGGATTTACGGCGTGCCGCGCATGAACGACAACTTCCACGAGGCCTCGTATCTCTGGATACGCGACGACTGGCTGAAGAACACCAACTCACAGCCTCCGAAGACCATCGAGGAATTTGCGGCGCTGGCAAAGACCTTCGCCGCCGGAGATCCGGACGGCAATGGCAAAAATGGCGATACATACGGCTTTGTCATCAACAAGGATCTTGTTAAACCGGGCTATGCCACTATTCTCGGGCTGGTCAGTGCGTATGGCGTTCCCGCGTATGACAAGAACATCTTCTATCGCGACCAGAACGGCAAGGTGACGTTTTCCTACCTCAATCCCGGTATGAAGCCCGCCCTTTCCCTGCTGCACGATATGTATGTCCAGGGCGTCCTCGACAAGGAATTCACCGCCAAGGACAACGCCAAGCAGGAAGAGGACGTTGCCGCAGGCAAGATCGGTATGGCATTCGGCAACAACTGGGGTACGTGGTATCCCTATAATCTGGTTTATGAAAAAGACAAGGTCATTACGCGCCCGTACCCGATTCCCAAGGCCAGCGGCTATGATTACAAGGTCGGCATCGAAAACAACGCCACCG
>JAEZJL010000061.1 GCA_023415815.1 Bacillota bacterium
CTCAGCCAAATGGCTGGGCCTCGACCTCACGCTTTTAGTGAAGCTTCCCCCGATGCTGGCCGATGTAGCGACCGCATACCTCATTTACAGGCTTTCGGTCAAACGTATCAAGGCGGACCTCGGGATAGTCATGGCGGCAATGTTCCTATTCAATCCGGCGATTATCCTGAATTCGACCTTATGGGGCATGGTCGATTCCTTTTTCATGCTGCTGGTGATCGCCGCAATTGTTTTGATCCTTGAAGGCAAGGTTGAATATTCGGTCATATTTTTTGCATCGGCGGTGCTGATGAAGCCGCAGGGGATATTCTTTCTCCCGGTGCTGCTTTTCGAGCTGATCAAAAGGAGGAGCCTCAGGACGCTTGCCAGGTCCTGCGCCTTCGGACTTATAACGTCGCTGGTCATTCTTCTGCCCTTTTCCATCGGCCAGGACCCGCTCTGGATATTCAAGCTGTATTTGAACACGGCTTCAGGCTATACCTTTGCCTCGCTCAACGCATACAATCTTTTCAGCCTGCTCGGCGCAAACATGAGGCCGGACGCGGATATCCTTTTCCTTTTCAGCTATAAGGCCTGGGGACTGATATTTGATGCGCTGCTGGTTGCGTATGCCGGTTTTGTATACTTCAAGGGCAGGCATGCGGCCAATCCGATGCTTATAGCCCTTGTGATAAACGCGGGCGCCTTCATACTCTCCTCCAGGATGCACGAGAGGTACATGTATCCGGTTGTGGCTCTGGCGCTGCTGCTTGTGGTCTACCTTAAGGACATGAGGCTTCTGGTGATCTACCCGGCGGCAACTGCAATCGTATTCCTGAATACCAATGACGTCCTTTACAGGGCTATTAACCTGGGCAGCCCGCACATACCTGCGGACGACGCCTTCCTTTTCTGCGGCTCGCTTACGAACGTGCTGCTGTTTGCATACATTCTTAAATTTTCATATGACACCATGCTGGAAGGCAGGTTCCTTCCCATACCGGGGATAAAGGGCGGAAGCCGCCCGGAGGGGAAGACGGCGGGGCATGCGCAGTCAAGAGGAAAGGGACATGGGGATATTGCCGGCAAGTCTTAAAATGAAACTAAAAAAAATGGAGCTGAGCGATTGGGCGTTCCTGCTCATATCGGCCGTCGGCATTGCAGTCCGCGTCTATTCCTTCGGGACGAATCCGACGGGGATTAACGCCGACGAGGCGTCCATCGGGTATGACGCCTATGCCGTAATGAATTACGGGATTGACAGGAACGGCGTCCGTAACCCTGTGCAGTTCGTCGCCTGGGGAAGCGGGCAGAATGCGCTTTATGGGTATCTGGCCATGCCCTTTATAGGGCTTTTCGGCCTTTCGCCGTTTTCAATAAGGCTTGTGAACCTGGTTTTCGGCATAGTCTCCCTGTTTGTATTTTGTGCCCTGGTAAAGAAGACGACCAAAAAGGAAATCGCGCTTGCGGCCTTCTTCCTGCTTGCGGTCAACCCATGGCACATCATGCTTTCAAGGTGGGCGCTCGAATCGAATATTTTCCCGGCGGTTTTTCTGCTGGCGGTATATTTTCTCGCGCTGTCTCCCGAAAGGCGGTATTGCCTGCCCGTCAGCTTTTTTGTATTCGGCGTGTCGCTTTACGCCTACGGCATATCGTATTTCTTTGTGCCGGTATTTTTACTGCTTGTACTGCCGTATATGCTGTACCACAAAAAAATCAGGCCCGCGAATCTGGGCCTCAGCTTGGCCGTACTGGCTATAACATCGCTGCCCGCGGTCCTGTTTGTGATTGTCAACTATTTCAGGCTTGACACAATTGTAACCCCGTTTTTATCGGTCCCCAGGCTGACCGGGGAGGCCCAGTTCATGACGCAGTCCTCCATATTCAACGCGGATTTCATTCAAAACGCCGCACACAACTTTGTTTTCTTTTTAAACTATTTCGTTACCCAGGAGGACGTCATCTGGAATGTCCTCCCAAAATACGGGTTTATGTACCTTTTCAGCCTCCCGTTCGCGCTGTTGGGGCTGATAAGGCTCATCGGGCACCTCCTTGAGCCGGGCAGGTTCAAGAGGAGTTATATTTTCCTGGCATGGTTTTCGGCATCCGTCCTGCTGACCTTTACCCTCGAGATATGCACAAACCGCATCAACATAATTTTCTTTCCGTTGATTTTCCTTGTCAGCCTTGGCATATACCGATTTGTAAACAGGCTCGAAAGCTTTCCCGCCGCTCCGATGGCCGCGGCGGTATATATCGCCGGATATTGCCTGCTGACGTACAGACACCCTTCGCTGCCCGTCATCCTTTTATTCGCCGTCCCCATAGTGATTGCCGGCGTGCTGAAAATATCGAAAAAGCGGCTTGAGGAAAAAGGGAGATACGGCCTGTTCCGCGCGGCAGTGGTTTTAATATGCCTTGCGCCTGCGGCGTACTGCTTCTATC
The DNA here is from genome assembly GCA_023415815.1 of Bacillota bacterium. Classification (GTDB taxonomy): domain Bacteria; phylum Bacillota; class Clostridia; order Acetivibrionales; family DTU013; genus JAEZJL01. The sequence continues at coordinate 2,425 of JAEZJL010000061.1, forward strand.
TGGACAGAAGCGTCATCAAGCCGGTTGTGCTGGCTGCAGGCCTCCTGGTCCTGACCATGCTTTATGCCTTTATGGGTAAAAGCAGGGCAAAAATACTTTTCACCCCCGTATTCACCTTGTATCTGGCGCTGTTTTCAATGTTTTCATATGAATATTTTACCTCGTACCCGGAAAGGACGGGACAGGTTTTTTATGATTCCCTCGGCGAAGCAATCACGTATGCGTCGCAAAGCTCCGGAGGGAGGATCAACGTGACCGATAAGGCCAACATGCCTTACATTTTTGTGCTGTTCTATGAAAAAACCAGCCCCGAGCTTTTTCAAAGGACGGTAAAGTACTTTAATCCGGGCGCCTCCTTCCAGAACGCAGAAGCCTTCGGCCGCTATGGCTTCGAAAGGGCGTCGCCCGGCGACGGACGATATTCGGCCTATGTCGTGCACAATTCCGAACTCGGGGAGTTCGACCCGGATGAATTTGAAATACGCACCTTCAGGCTTTATTCGGCCGCTATAAGGAAAGGAGCGGATTAGTGCTCCGTTAACACTAAAATGCATATAGCGGCGGCGGAAAATAAACAGGGACGGGCGGAATAATGAGTGATACCCGTATAGCTATTGACAAAATGCAGCATGAGTAAAGCTATCCTGTGTGATGCTTGGGATCAGGGTTGACAGAGTACTGGGTATACGATGGAAGCTTTCAAAAAATCGATTTTTAGCACGCCGCACAATGCGGCTTTAGACGGCAGCAAACAACAAGGGGGTACCAGAAGGATGAGAATCAAGCCGGGCATATTTTTCATATTGCTTGCCGCAGCGCTGCTGCTGCCGCTCCCTGGGGCGGTTGCCGCAGAGGCGGAGCTTGAGGCGAATCCCGGCTTTGAAGAAGGCGAGGGACCGGACGCCTACTTCTGGAAAAGCGATTCCTGGGAGGACAAGGGGGAGTTCAAATGGGATGCCTCTCAGAAGCATACCGGACAGAAAAGCGTCTGTATTATAAACGACCGGCCTACGGACTCCAGGTACAAGCAGAAGCTGACAGTAAAACCGGACACCTGCTACAGGCTCTCGTGCTGGATAAGGACGGAGAACGCGGGCAGTGAAACAAAGGGTGCAAATATATCGGTCGAGGGACTTTCGCATACCTCCAGGGACATAAAGGGCACCAGCGTCGACTGGGAGTATGTGGAGCTCTACGGGATTACGGGCAAAAGCCAGTCGGAGCTCACATTGACTC
>JAEZJL010000075.1 GCA_023415815.1 Bacillota bacterium
GAGCCTTGACGGTACGGAAGGTGAAGCTGCGAACAACGCCGGGTCCCAGACAAATGTCAGCGCCTCCAAGATGGCAAACGACTTTTTCGCACAGGCAAAGATGGATAAGGAGCAGAGCCGGGGCAAGAGCAGCGAATCTCTGAAGGCGATCACCGAGGACGTCAATGCGAGCAAGGAAACCAGAACCCAGGCCTATGACCAGATGATGGCCATTGTCGATAATACCGACAAGGAAATGCGGATAGAGACCCTCATAAACAAGATGGGCTTCAGCGACAGCGTGGCGTTGTTTGCCGACGACGGCAGCATCGATATCATTATAAAGACCCCGAGCCTGACAAATTCTCAAACCGCGCAGATAACCGACCTCGTCGTCCGCCAGGCAAAGCTGACGGTGGATGATATACATATTAAGACGTTGTTTTAAGGTGCGGGGACACACCTTCAAAGTCCGTTACAAGGTATGTCCCCGTTTGAATTATCCGGGGACTTGATATACCTTTAAAGAGCGGGGACACATCTTCAGAGTCCGTTGCAAGAAATGTCCCCGTTTGAATATCCTGGCTGCAGGGTATGTACACCCTTGAATTATCTTGTTTGCCAATTGCCGGGGTTTAATGGTATAATGGTTTTGCCTGCAGCCGCAGGCAATCCGGCGGGGAGGTAAAGATATGGAAGAGGACGTCCAGAGTGTTGTAAACGAGATCGGTGCGATAAAGATCACCGACGAGGTCATCGCGATAATTGCAGGGATTGCCGCGATGGAGGTTCCGGGCGTGGCGGGGATGAGCGGAGGAATCGCCGGCGGAATAGCCGAGGCGCTCGGCCGCAAAAACCTCTCAAAGGGCGTAAAGGTGGAAGCCGGCGAAAAGCAGGCGGCCATCGATCTTTACATCATAGTAGAATACGGCTTCCGTATACCCGAGGTGGCATGGAGCATTCAGGAGAAGGTTAAAAAGGCTGTCGAGGATATGACCGGGCTGAACGTCGTGGAGGTAAATATCCACATACAGGGCGTCAATCTCGAAAAGGAACACAAAAAGGAAGCCGCCGAAGAGCCCCTAAAATTGAAGTAAACAGTGAAGGATTTAAAAATAAACCTGCAAGGGTTTATTTTTTTTCGAAAATAAAATATAATGTAATATATACGCAACAGGGGAATAATTTAGTGATAATGCAGCGAATTTAACAATTGTATCTTCATGATCCCGGATATTTCCGCAGCCAGCGGACAGAACCAATGAAAACCGGTACGAGAGAGGTGGTATACCGATGAATATCTTATTTAGAGTGCTTCTTGCTTTTTATGCATTCTGTCTGGCCGTGATTTCGGCCATAACCATGTACATATCGGTAAGAACGGATTCCTATCAGGGCATTTTTGATTTCCTCATAGAGAACATTTTCCGCAAAGAAGGTCCGGGACCCAGAATAGCTACCTTTCTGGCGGGGCTGGTGTTTTTCATACTGAGCATCATGTTCCTGCTGTCGGGCGTCCGAAGCAGCAAGGATAAAAAAGCCGTCAGTAAACATACTAATATAGGTGAAGTCAGGATTTCCTTGAACTCCATCGAGAATATATCGATCAATGCGTCAAAAAAGGCGGCGGGAGTCCGGGAAACAAAAACCGACGTACGGAAGCTGGACGACGGCGTGGCTGTCACGGTAAGAATCGTCGTGATGCCCGACCTTAGCATACCGGCTATTTCGGAGGATGTGCAGTTGCGCGTGAAGAAGGCGGTCGAAGAAAGCTCCGGCATACCCGTGAAGGCTGTGAGGGTAATCGTCGACAGTATCTATTCCGGCGTTACGTACAAAGCGAGAGTTGAGTGATACGGAGGCATATGATATGAACCTTGAAAAGCTACTGGAATTCTATAACCTCCACCGCGGCGGAATCATCGGAGCTCTCACGGGCTTTGTGCTGGCGGTGACGATTCTCATATTCGGCTTTTTCACCATGCTTTTTATTGCAATCTTATCCGGCCTGGGTTATTATATTGGGAAGCGCATACACGACGACAAGGACTACATAAAAAACCTGCTGGACAGGGTTCTGCCGCCGGGGACGTACAGATAATTCAAACGCGGGACATATCTCAGCTACAAAGGACTACTCCATGCAGAGGTGTGTCAGGCCAAGGATAATTCAAACGTGGGACATACCTCAGCCACGAAGAACTTCTCCATACAGAGGTGTGTCCCCGAACATTGATCGGAGGAAAATTGATGGGAAGAAGAGCATCCAGGGAAATTGCGATGAAGCTCTTGTACCAGCTGGAAATTCAAAAGGACGACAGGGAAGAACAGATCAATTATGTTCTTGAGGAAAATTCATTGATTGATAAGGACAGGGATTATGTCACCGATGTTGTAGAAGGCGTCGCCAAAAACCTTTCCCAGATAGATAAAATCATTGAGGAGCTTTCCAGGGGCTGGAAGATCGGCAGGATTTCAAAGGTTGACCTGTCCATCATGCGCTTAAGCATATACGAGATATGCTACAGGAACGACATACCGTACAGCGTTTCCGTGAACGAGGCCGTCGAGCTTGCAAAAAGGTACAGCAGCGAGGATGCGGGCGCTTTTGTCAACGGAATTCTCAGCAAGGTATCCAGAGTCAGGGTACCGCCTGACGAAGGCGGTTGATGCCAGGTATGCAGCAAACCCTTTCTGTTTCCGAAGTCAATAAATATATAAAAGAAATGATATCAAGAGATTTCATCCTGTCCAACCTCTGGATCAAGGGTGAAATTTCCAATTTCAAAAATCACTATTCCGGCCACCTCTATTTCACGCTGAAGGATGAAAAAAGCCTGATCCGGTGCGTCATGTTCAGGTCCTCCGCGGCCGTGCTGAAGTTCGAACCGGAAGACGGCATGAAGGTAATCATAAGGGGCTATGT
>JAEZJL010000290.1 GCA_023415815.1 Bacillota bacterium
AATAAACCGTGCATGCATCCTGATAAAGCGGCTCGCCCAAAGCTCCCGGCTCCTTTGTCCTGTCGAGCACAGCTATCTTCTTCACAGTTGAAGGCATTGCTTCGAGGAAATGCTTCATTGAAAACGGCCTGTAAAGGTGGACCTTCAGTACACCGACCTTTTCACCCATTGAAGTGAGGTAATCTATAGTCTCCTCAATTGTATCGCATACCGAACCCATCGCTACTATCACCCTGTCGGCATCCGGAGCTCCATAGTAGTTGAATAGTCCGTATTTCCTGCCTGTCAGCCTTGTGATTTCCTTCATGTAGCCTTCGACTATTTCAGGCACTGCATTGTAGAAGCTGTTTGATGCTTCCCTTGCCTGGAAGAAAATATCCGGATTCTGGGCTGAACCCCTCAGAACAGGATGTGCAGGATTCAGGGCATTCTTCCTGAACTTCCTTACGGCATCATAATCAAGCAATCCGGCCAGCTGCTCATAATCGATAACCTCTATTTTCTGTACTTCGCGAGAGGTCCTGAAGCCGTCAAAAAAGCTCAGGAAAGGCACTCTTCCCTTAATGGCGCTCAGATGCGCCACTCCGGAGAGGTCCATGACCTCCTGAACGTTTCCGGAGGCAAGCAGCGCAAAGCCTGTCTGGCGGCAGGCCATGACGTCGGAGTGGTCGCCGAATATCGAGAGCGCATGGCTTGCAACAGCCCTTGCGCTGACGTGAATGACTCCGGGCAGCAGCTCGCCGGCTATCTTGTACATATTGGGTATCATGAGCAAAAGGCCCTGTGAAGCGGTAAATGTCGTGGTAAGAGCTCCGGCGGCAAGAGACCCGTGGACCGTTCCGGCCGCTCCGGCTTCCGACTGCATTTCTACAACCTTTACCTCCTGGCCGAAGATGTTCTTTCTCCCGTTTGCCGCCCATTCGTCAACGTTTTCGGCCATGGTCGAGGACGGCGTGATGGGATAAATACCCGCAACCTCGGTAAATGCATATGCTACGTGCGCGGCTGCGGTGTTACCATCCATCGTCTTCATTTTTTTCTGCATTTGGATATCTCCCCCTTTACTCTTTTTTTGCAAAATGCTTCTTAAAAATATAATCAACATAGATTGCCTTAAACGAGTCGAAAAAATCGTCTCTTAGGGCTTTATAATCGAAATTGTTCCTGGCAGCCCATTTATGCCCCAGCGCCGCAAACGCAAACAGAGGAAGCGCATCAAAAAACATTTCCGCCGTCATCAGCTTTGCCTCGTCCAGGTCACGGCTTCCGAAGCTTCGCAGGTATGAAACCGCATCCTTCATAACCGGGGCCATGAAGTCAAAGAGAGGGACGCTTTCGCCTCCGCCCTTGAAGGACTCGGAAAGAATAATGGTAATGATTTCACGTCTTGCTTCCATCAGGGCTATCGCATTGTCGAAATAGCTTTCCAGCGATTCTCTGCTGCTCATATCGGTGTTCTTTAAAAAAGCGTTCTTCCAGTCCAGAATATTGTCGCTCGCATTTCGCACCAGCTCCTTCAAGAGGTTTTCCTTGCTTTTAAAATAATAGAACAGCAGCGCTTTGTTTACACCCGCTTTTTTTGCAACCTCCGACATGCCCGCCCCGTCGTATCCCTTCTCGGAAAAAACCTCTCTGGCCGCCTTCAGTATTTTGCTCCTTGCCGCAACATCAGTGTTTTCTGCCGGTTTCATCTCAACCTCTTTATATCATCAAGTACATTGTATACAATCTTTAACCGATCGGTTAAACTAATTATACCATATGACCGTCTCATTGTGAAGTGGAAATTGAAAATATAAGGTTCGCGCTTTTCATCCTTTTTACGTTGGATCGCACGGATAAAGTCCAATAGATGCCGCCTTTTTCATAACCGGCGTACTGCCGGTTTTATATAATAAAAAAACGGCAGTAGAGCTATTGCCCCGCTGCCGCGCATATATAGGAGGTTTACTATGCTTCGAGTATGTATTTGTTCAGAAGCGACTCCAGCATTTCCTGCCTGCCCGAGACATTAACTATATGATCATGCTCCAGGGCGTACTTTTCAAGCTCCCTGAAGCCTACCTTTTTCTCCACGATCTCCTTGCCTATGCCTTTGGTATAGCTGCCGTACCTGTCTGCTACGAAGCTGTCCAGCTTGCCGTCCTCTGCGATTTTCGCCGCAGCCCTGAGTCCCACCGCAAAGGTGTCGATTCCGGCAATATGCGCAAGGAACAGGTCAACAGGCTCAAAGGAGCCCCTTCTCACCTTGGAATCGAAATTCAAGCCGCCATTGGTGAAGCCGCCCATTTTGAGGACTTCATACATTGCGAGCGTTGTATCGTAAACGTTCGTAGGAAATTGGTCGGTATCCCAGCCCAGAAGCTGGTCTCCCTGGTTGGCGTCGATGCTGCCGAGCATGCCGTTTATCCTGGCGATCTTGAGCTCATGCTGGAAGGTATGGGCCGCAAGGGTCGCATGATTTGCCTCTATATTGAGCTTGAAATACGGGTCGAGTCCATAGGTCTTCAGGAAGCCTATGACCGTAGCCGAGTCAAAATCGTACTGATGCTTTGTAGGCTCCTTGGGCTTCGGCTCTATCAGGAACTGTCCCTTGAAATCGATCTCCTTAGCATACTCCACAGCCATGCCGAGGAAGCGGGCCATGTTGTCCAGTTCAAGCTTCATATCCGTGTTCAGCAGAGTTTCATAGCCTTCCCTGCCGCCCCAGAACACATAGTTCTGTCCGCCGAGCTCTTTTGTGACTTCCATCGCCTTCTTGACCTGGGCTGCCGCAAAAGCGAAGACCTCCGCATTGGGCGAGGTGGAGGCGCCATGGACGAATCTCGGGTTAGCGAACGCATTCGTGGTGCCCCACAGCAGCCTTACCTTGCTGGTCTTCATCCTGTCGGCGATGAGACTAACTATCTCGTCAAGCCTTTTGTTTGTCTCCTTCAGCGTATCGGCCTCCGGGGCTATATCCCTGTCGTGGAAGCAGAAGAAAGGCACGCCCAGCTTTTCGCAGAGCTCAAAGTTTGCATAAACCTTTGCCTTCGCCAGCTCCATCCGGTCGCTGATCGAATCCCAGGGCCTTACCGCGGTGCCGGGTCCGAAGGGATCTCCCCCCGTCCCCATGAAGGTATGCCAGTAGGCAACGGCAAACCTGAGATGCTCCTCCATGGTCTTGCCTGCGATAACCTCTTCAGCATTGTAATACCTGTAAGCAAGCGGGTTATCCGAATTCCTGCCTTCATATGCGATTTTTGGTACACTCTCAAAATATTCCTTCATAAAATTATCCCCTTCTTTCTTTTTTATTAAATCAACGCCCTTCTAAGCAAACCCGGCCCGGTACGCCTGCCGCACGTGCAGTATCGCCTTTGCGCCGGGGTATATCCCTTCCGGATCACTTCCCGAACAGGAGCTTCAGCGGTATGATTGCGGCGCCCAGGGTCGAGGATTTTTCACCGAGCCCGGAGGTGGTGATCTCGACCTTTGAAGCCGGCTGCTTAAGCGCTTTGCGCTCTACAACGCTTTTTATCCTGTCCATAACGAGATCTCCGTATTTTACAAAATCCTTGCCAAGCACTATCTTCGACGGGTTAAGCGTGTTTACGAGGCTGGAAAGAGCGATTCCGAGGAATCTTGCGGATTCCAGAAGCACCTCCTTCGCTGCTTCGTCCCCGCCCCTGGCCGCTTCCGCTATGGCGTCGATCCCTATATCCCCGGCGTCGGCCGCCTCGTTCAGGCTCGAAGCCATGCCCTGCCGCAGCATCCTTCTTGCCTTTTCCACGATCCTGCCGGTGGACGCCATGGTCTCAAGGCATCCATAATTCCCGCAGCCGCAGCGCGGCCCGTTTTCGTCCACGACGATATGCCCCACCTCGCCCGCACTGCCTCCGGCTCCCCTGTAAAGCCTGCCGCCGGTAAATATACCGGCGCCTATGCCGGATTTTATGTTGATGCAGACAAAATCGCTTTCGTTTCTGCAGGCGCCCAGCCAGTTCTCGCAAATAGCCGACGCCATGGCTTCGTTTTCAACATACGCCGAGACACCGGTAAAATCGCCCAGGATCCGGCCGATGTCGACATCCTCCCAGCCAAGGTTTGGAGCAAGCACCACCCTATGCGTGGCGCTGTCGACCATGCCGGGAACGGATACGCCTATACCCAGCAGTCTCGACATTCCGTCGAAGTAGCGGGGCAGCAGCTCCTTAAGATATCGGGCGGCCTGCGAGGCGGCGGCCTCGGGCGAGTTTGACGCCAGCGGCGCGGCGCCTTCGCAGACGATCCGTCCGGTGATATCAATGAGGGTAAAAGCCATGAAGTCCACATCAATGTCTATTCCTGCGGAAAAATATGAATCCGGCTTAAGCTCTATAAGTACAGGCTTTCTGCCCCCCTTTGATTCTCCCGTCCCCGTTTCGTGTATATAACCCTTTGAGGTAAGGCTTGCGACGATGGCTCCCGCGGCGGTGGCCGACAGTCCTGTCAGTCTCGACAGCTCGGACCTCGAAACCCTTTCATGGGTCCGTATCAGCTCCAGTATGCCCGCCTCATTATAGCTTTTAAGGAATTTGTTATTGCCTGCTTTTGTCCTGGTCATCTATCTTCAGTTCCCCGCGGCGTTCAGAACAGCGGCCAGCTCCCTGTAATCCTGCTTGAGCGAGCTATACAGCCTTCCGTATATTTTGTAATACTTCAGGTATTCCCTGTTCAGCTCTTCGGCCGGCTCCTGCCTGTTTTTCACCTTTATGGCGGTATCGCAGGCTTCCGCAACGCTGGCGTAAAGGCCTGTGCCGACGCCTGCAAGCAGCGCCACACCCAGGGCAGGACCCTCGCTTGAATTCGTGGTCGCAACCTCGGCTCCGAAAACATCGGCCTGCATCTGCCTCCACAAAGGACTCTTTCCTCCGCCGCCCGAAGCCCTGACCTCGTTTATCTGCACGCCCATACCCTTTATGATTTCCAGGCAGTCCTTAAGGCTGTATACGACGCCCTCCATGACCGCTCTGAGCATATCCTGCTTCTCATGCTTCGCGGACAGGCCGAAGAACACTCCCTTTGCAGCAGCATCCAGGTGCGGCGACCTCTCGCCCATGAGGTAGGGCAGATAAATCAGGCCGTTGCAGCCCGGTTTTACCTTCTCGGCCTCTTTATCCATCAGCACATACGGGTCTATGCCCATCAGCTCCGCCACTCTTTTTTCCTCAATGCAGAAATTATCCCTGAACCACTTCAAGGAGAGGCCCGCTCCCTGCGTAACCCCCATAACGTGCCACGTGTTCGGTACCGCATGGCAGAAGGTATGAACTCTTCCTCCGGGATCGATGCTAATTTTTTCGGAGTACGCAAACACGACGCCTGAGGTCCCTATCGTGGACGAGATAACGCCCGGCTTGACAATACCGTTGCCTACCGCGCCGGCAGCCTGGTCTCCGCCGCCGCCGACAACGGGCGTACCTTCCCTCAGCCCCGTCATTCCCGCGCCGGCATGGTCAACCCTGCCGCTTACCTCCTGGGATTCGTACATACTGCCGAGCTGGCTTCTTTCAATCCCCAGCTTGTCAAGAACCTCTCCGCTCCACTCCCTTTTTGGGATATCCATCAGCTGCATACCGCTTGCGTCCGAAACCTCCGTGGCATATTCGCCCGTGAGCTTGAACCGGATATAGTCCTTCGGCAGCAATATCTTTTTAACCTTCTTAAACACTTCGGGCTCATTGTTTTTGACCCACATTATTTTTGATGCGGTAAAGCCTGTAAGCGCGGGGTTTGCCGTTATCTGAATCAGCCTTTCCCTGCCTATGAGCTCGGTAATCTGCGCGCACTCAAGCTCCGTCCTCTGGTCGCACCAGATGATGGATCTCCGGAGCACGCTGCCCTCTCCGTCCAGGAGCACCAGACCGTGCATCTGCCCCGAAAGACCGACGCCCCGGATGTCCTGAGGATTCACGCCGCTTTTTGAAAGTACGGCCTTTATTGTATAACAGGTGCCCTTCCACCAGTCCTCGGGGTCCTGCTCGGCCCAGCCGATATTGGGCTGGTACATCGGATATTCATAGGTCGAGCTGGCCACCGTGCCGCCGTCCTTATCGAACAAAACGGTCTTGGTGCCCGAGGTGCCTATGTCTATGCCCAGAAGATAAACCATCGTAGATTCCTCCGCACTTTTTAATATTATATTAATAAGTATACATTTTTAAATCGGAAATATCAATATAATCGATTTATTTCCGCGGATTTATCATATCACATTAATAAGTCTTCATAAAACTTATATGTGAATTCCTTTTTGCATTTTATTATATAGAATAAATATATCCGCAATGAAAATAATAAAAGCTGAACGGAACTATTTCAGACAATAAGGAGGTAAGAGAATGAAAGCCAATAAGATGAACACTCCGAACCAGGGCATCAAATGCCTTGTAAACACCTGCCATTATTATGAAAAAGGCGATCAGTGCACTGCGGAAAAAATAGAAGTTGCACCCAGAAATGCGGCGCAGTCAAAAGAAACCGACTGCGAGACCTTCGTACCCGAAGGCTGATAGTCTGACCCGCAGGGATCCGGCAACTGGGCAGCCGGATCCCTGTTTTTTTACCCCGATGCCCGGTCCGTCGGCGGGAGAGGTGTGTCGCAGTTAGCTTTAGCGTCAAAAGGGGACATACCTCGACGCCCAGTCCGTCGGCGGGAGAGGTGTGTCCCCTCTCCTTAGAAGCAGCTGCCTCCGATAAACTCCCTGATTATAGAGTTCATCGGTATCTCGGTGCACTCGATCGGCAGAAAATAACTCAGAAATTCAAGGAGCCTTCTGGCCTCCGAGTATTCGGGGAAGCTGCTGTCTATATCCGCAAGCAGCGGCTCCGCATAGGTCTTCAGGACGCCCAGCTCCACTGCCATCGCGGAATTAAACATGACATCGGCGCTCTCCTGGAAGGGGAAGATGTTCCGCTCCTCCCCCCTTCTCACCGAAGGCCAGCGCTTGATGGTGCTGACCGCAGTGCTGCCCCTGAACTGGTAATCCCTTACGATGCGCCGTATGATCCTGTTGTCGGTGGTCGGTATCCTGTTGTGATCGTCTATATTCATAGAGGTCAGCGCGCTCACATATATTTTGAACTTGCTGTCCCTCGGTATCTCGGAGGTCAGCCTTTCGTTAAGGCCGTGGATGCCCTCGATGACAAGCACGCTGTCGTTGCCGATGCTCATTTTTTTGCCGACGGGCTCCCGCATGCCGAGAGGAAAATTGAATACCGGCATTTCTATCTCCCGCCCCTCGATCAGCTCTTTCAGATGTCTGTTGAAGAGCTTTACGTCGATTGCCTCCAGCGCCTCAAAATCAAGCTCCCCGTACTCGTCCCTCGGTGTCTCGTCCCTGTTCACGAAGTAGTTGTCCAGCGATATCATCACAGGCTTCAGGCCGTTGACCCTGAGCTGTATGGAAAGCCTGTTGGCAAAGGTGGTCTTCCCGGAGGAGGAAGGTCCTGAAATGAGCACAATGCGCTTCTGGCTGCGGCTGTCGGAGATCATGTCCGCTATCCGGGCGATCTTTTTCTCATGCAGGGCTTCGGATATCCTGATCAGGTCGGATACCTGCCCGGCTTTTATAATGTCGTTGACCGCGCCGACGTTTTCAACCCCGAGGATGTGTCCCCATCTCTTATATTCGTTAAAAATGCTGAACAGCTTATTCTGCTCCTCAAATTCCGGCAGCACGTCCGGCGCGCTTCTCTCCGGAAAACGGATTATAAATCCGGGCGGATAGTGTTTGAGTTCAAACGCCTTGATATAGCCGGTATCCGGGGCCATATACCCATAAAAATAATCCTCCAGGCCGCCGCAGTTATATATCGTCACAAAGGGCTTGTTCCTGTGCTCTATAGCATGGTACCTGTCCATCCTGTTATTGGACGCGAACAGCTCCTCCGCTTCCGAAAGCGGAATCAGGCGTTTTATGAACGGTATGCTCTCGCCGGCTATTTCACGCATCCGGCTTTCTATATGCCCGACGTCCTCCCTGCCCAATTCGCCTCCGCCGGTTATTTCACAATAAAGTCCTTTGCTTATTGCGTGGCTTATGACCACCTTCCTTTCGGGGAAAAGGTCATGGATGGCCTTCATCAGGATAAAATAGAGGCTCCTGCGGTATATCCGCATCCCGTCCTCGTCGGTAAGGTCGATAAAATCAACCCTGCAATCCTCTTCAAGCGGGTAGCTCAATTCGCGTATGTCGTTGTTCACTTTGGCCGCAATGATCCGGGTTTTATAAAAACCGGCATATTCCCTGCTCAGCTCCAGGAGCGGTGTTCCGGCACTGACCCGTACCTCGACTCCGAAGCTGAATACAACCCTGACCTGCTTTATTTCTTTTTCTGTCATAGGGCAATCCCTCACAATGAAATATTCGTATAAACAGTCCGATTTACGTCAGCGTTTATGTGTATCCCTTTCATTATACTATATTCCATGCGTAAAGTCCTCACGCCTGTAAGGATTTGCTTTTTATGCAAAAAAAAGCGTCCTTGTGACAAAGAACGCGCATTGGCCAGGTTTTTTTGCTTCGCTGCAATCAATTTTTGGATATATCTATGCAGAGTATGTATCTCTCGCCTTCCGAGTCGGTATACATGGCGGAAATTGTCCTGCAGAGGTTGCCTGTTGCCAGGGATATGTAGGAATCCGTTATACGCCTTTCCAGGCCGTAATTTATAAGAGAGTAATAGTACTTCTTAAGGGAATGGTCGTCGCCGGGAAGTGCAGGCTGGAAGAAAGCGCTCCGCCTGTATTTGAGGCCGCTCCGGCAGACCGTCCCCGAGGACTGCCTGCCTGAAGCGTCCAGGATATATGTGCACTCTATGTTCGCATACCGGCATATGATTTCCTCAAGCTTGTATTCGGCATGGCTGCCCGGTATCTTTGAAAGGCTGCCGATAAAATCCTCGGCGATTTTGTTGTAGGCCAGATATTCGGACTTTTCCTTCATCAGCTTGACATTCATGTAGTCCCTGTATTTTTCGGCGCTTTTATACAGCCGGCCCCTGCAGCCCAAAATATTGTCGGGTGTGCAGGGCTCGGGCCTCCCATAGAAATAGCCCTGCAGCATGTCGGCCCCCAGCTCGAGAAGCACCATTGCCTCGCTCTCCTCCTCGACCCCCTCCGCTATGGTCAAAGCCCCGATTTTTCCGGAGAGCACCGAAAGGGATTTAAACACCTCCTGCATGTTGAAATTCCTGTCGATGCCCGAAACCAGGCTGCGGTCGATCTTTATTATATCGGGCTTCGTGCAGGCAAGCCTGTCCAGATTGGAAAAGCCTGTGCCTACGTCGTCGAGGGCTATCAGAAAGCCATGAGGCCTGTAATAATTGATGAAGCTTTTGAGGCAGTTGAGGTCGCCCACCTTTGCCTCATTTATTTCTATAACGATATTTTCAGGCGGCACTCCCAGCTTCTTGACGGTATTGAGCAGATGGCGCGAGCCAATATTTTTTTCTATAGCCGCAGCGTCCACATTCAGAAAAAGCAGCATTTCCGGAAATTCGCTGAAAATAGTGCGGAATGCGCAAATGGCATTTCCCCTGCACAATCTGTCCAGCTCCGTCGAAACCCCCATTTCGGCGGCGTCGTTAAAAAGCTGAACCGGCGGGATCATTTCTCCCGCAGGGCCCGTTACGCCCCTGCTCAGCGCCTCAAGGCCTATAATCGACTTTTTTACCACTGAAACGATGGGTTGAAAGAAAACCGTCAGGCTGTTGCTGCTGATGATATCGATTATGTTTGTCCTGCAGGCTTCCTTCATACAAACAACCTCTCTTTTGTAAGACCTAAAAATGATACAAAAAAAAGTGCCGACACATGGTTCCTGCGCAGGGCACCCTTGCCTGGAAGCGTATTTCTCAATTGTATTCATTCTATAACAACTTTTTTAATAAGACAAGACTTTTTATGCCTGCATTGACAGTGAATAACTGAATATTATAATATATCATAAGCTGCGAAAATCATTTTAAAAGGACAAATTGGATTTTGCAGCAAAACACAAATGGTATTTAAAGGTTATTTTTATTAAAAAGCAGGGGACGGAACAAATGCAGGATAAAAAAGAATTGATAAAAAAAGAAGTGGGCAGAAGAAAGACCTTCGCCATCATATCCCATCCGGACGCGGGGAAAACCACCCTGACGGAAAAGCTGCTGCTTTACGGGGGAGCCATAAGGCTCGCAGGTACGGTTAAGGCCAGGAAGGCGAGCAGCTATGCGGTTTCGGACTGGATGGAAATAGAAAAGCAGAGGGGCATTTCGGTCACCTCCAGCGTCATGCAGTTCGAATACGAGGGACACTTCATTAACATACTGGACACGCCGGGCCACCAGGATTTCAGCGAGGACACCTACAGGACCCTTGTCGCGGCTGACTGCGCGGTCATGCTCATCGACGGAGCCAAGGGCGTGGAGGCGCAGACCATCAAGCTGTTTCACGTATGCAAGCTGCGCGGCATACCCATTTTCACCTTCGTAAACAAGATGGACAGGGCAAGCAAGGACCCCTTCGAGCTGATGGAGGAAATAGAAAGGGTGCTGGGGATACGCTCCTATCCGATGAACTGGCCGATCGGTACGGACGGTG
>JAEZJL010000111.1 GCA_023415815.1 Bacillota bacterium
AGGGACAGGTAGAGACTGCTTGAAAAGGTGCCTTTTTCAGCAGTCTCTACCTGTCCCCTCATCCCTCCCGTCCCCGGGATCCTTGAATTTTATAACGACAGTCGTGCCTTTTCTGCGGGGGCTGTAATAGGTCAGGCCGTATTCCTGGCCATAGTACAGCTTTATCCGCTTGTCTATGTTCTGTACGCCGTAGCCGTGGGATTTATATTCCCCGGTCAATATCGTTTTCACCTGCTCCTCGGGCATCCCGACCCCGTTGTCCTGCATCGCCAGGATCACCGTCCCGTCCTTCCGCCTGCCGACCAGCCGGATGATCCCTTCGCTCTGATCCCTTCTTTCCAGTATCCCGTGAAGGATGGAGTTTTCGGCCAGCGGCTGGAGGATGAGCTTCAGAACACTGCACTCGTACACCTCCTCCGAGATGTCGAGAATCAATTTTATACGGTTGTCAAATCTTAAATTTTGCAGCCTGACATATGTTTTCAGATGCTCAACCTCGGCTTCAAACGGGATGATATCCCGCCCTTCGCTGAGGCTGATTTTATAAAACCGGGCTAACCACTGCGAGGCCTCCGCTATCTCCGGAACATTGTTGTCAATGGCCTTCCAGTTGATCAAGTCCAGCGTATTATAGAGAAAATGGGGGTTGATCTGCGCTTGCAGCGCCTTGAATTCGGCGTTTTTGATGTTTTTGCCGAGGGTGTACTGCTCCTCGAGGAGGACTTTAATCCTTTCGACCATAAAATTGAATACGCCGATGAGCTTTCCTATCTCGTCATTGTTGCCCGAGGTCATTTTGACATTGAAGTCCCCCTCCTGGACATACGCGATTTTTTCACTCAACAGCAGTATCCTTTTGGTTATGGACCTGGAGATGATGTAGGACAGGCTGTAGGCAACCACGCCCAGGACAAATGTCAGAACAAACATGATATCCTTGATCTCGTTGCTTTGAGTGAATATGGCGCTGTAGGGTATGAGGCTCACAAGCCTCCAGTCGGTATGCTTGAGCGCCCTGGTGCTGACCATGAAATCCCTGTCGCGGATATTTATTTTGCTCCAGGTGTAGTCTGCTTCAAAATCCAGTCTGTTTATCTCGTTATCAGGGTCGGCGTCCTTAAGCATGTCCGTGTCGGAGCAGCTTATGATACTGCCCTCGGAGTTTTGAAGGAACACGATCCCGCTTTTTACTATATTTGCCCTTGTGAGGATGTCCCTTACGCTGCTTTCCAGGATGCTGACCTTGACAACCCCGATGATGTTGCTTAATTTATTGATGTCCTTGATCTCCCTGACCATGGAGATAACCTTGTTGACGCGCTTCGGGTCCTCCGGATTTTTTATTTCTTCGGGCAAAAGCCACATTGCGATGGTCTCGCACTGCAGCAGCTTTTTATATTCCTCCGTAGTCTTGTACCGGTCGAAATTGTTGTAATTCCTGCCCTGCTCGGAGAACATCATCCAGCTCGGCACATAGAGGAACACCCGCACCACGTCCTGGGAATGCTCGACGTTGAACAGGAAATTGTTGAGCGTTATCATATCGATGTTTTGATTCACGATATCCGTTTGCTCCTGCTTTTTGACAAGGACATGCTGAATATCCATATCCGAATACACCATGCTGGAGGAATTGATCACCGAATCGATCCTGTAGGCCAGCAGGGTATACGCCTGGCTGAAGGACTGCTCGGCGCTGAACTCGACGCTGTTCTCATAGTATTTCGCGACAGTTTTATAGGATATGGTTGTCAGAATGCATAAGGGAAAAAAGATCAGCAGAAAAAAAGAAAGCATGAGCTTTGCCTGTATGGTCGTGTTTCGAAAGAAAAAATCCGTCCGTTTCAAAATCCTGCGAATCATAAGGTACCCACGTGCTTCTCCCTGTATTCGGAGGGATTGAGGCCTATCAGCTTTTTAAAGGTTTTGGCGTAATAGTTCGGGTCGCTGTATCCGACGTGCTTTGCCACCTCGAAAAGCTTCAGCCGCTTGTTTATCAGGTATATCTTTGATTTTTCAATTCGTGTTTCCATGATATATTCGCTGACCGTTTTCCCCGTCATTTTTTTAAACAGGAACGAAAGATAGGTCGGCGTCAGGAAAACATGGTCCGCAAGAATTTTTATCGTCAGCTCCGCGCTGTAATTTTCCTTGATGTACCGGATGACCTCGTTGATCGTCCTCGCCTGCAGATTCATGTCCTCCGTCTTTTTAAAGGTGGAGCGCAGCCCGGCGATCAGATATTCCTTTATCTCGTCAAGCGTCTGAAAGCTGGATATGATATCCCATAAATACTTTCTTCCGCTGCTTGATTCGTTTGAATCGACTCTCATCGTTTCGGCTTCATTGAACAATACCAGGGCAAGCTTGAATAAAATATTTTTGATATTGTTCACAAGCTCGGCATCGTGCTCTTTTATATCGATACAAAACTTTTCAATCAGGGCCTTTGCCTCATTTTCCTTATATTCCATCAGCAGCCTGGAAAATGAGGCAACAACGTCCTCATTTATGTATGGCTGCGTCCCTGCGGCATCCGACGAAAAGGCAATGCGGTCATATCCGCTGTAAAACAGTCTTTGCAGCACAAGGACGGCCGTATTATAGGATTCATAAATCATAGCCATGCCCTTTACATTTTTGCCTACGGCGCAGAACAGCCTGACCCCATCCCCAAAATCGCCTTTCACCGAGCAAAGGAGCTTCCTGAAAAACTCCTCAAGCTCGCCCTTCAAATCCGTTTCTTCTGTCGAGAGGATAAGAAGGATATGATTTTTATCTTTCAGCGCAGAAATGTGATTCGTACCGGAGAGATATTTTTCCGCCGTCTCCAGAATGCCGTTCTGTATTGCGGACTCCCCTTCGTTTGCCGTCTCCTCCGCGATAAATATTTTTACAACCGCCGCTCTGAAGCTGGCGTTTACGGCAAAGCCTATGTTTATAAAGTCCAGGTCCTTCAGTATTTTATCGGGGTCATGTTTTTTTTTGAGCAAATCCAGGACGATTTTCTGCTTCAGAAGCGGGAGATTCTCATTGACCACCCTGTTGATATTCAGGTCGTTTTTTCTTTTTTTTTCGTCCTCCATACACAGGGCCACGGCTTTTTTGACAGCTTCCTTCAGCTCGTTTATATTGATCGGCTTTTCCACATAGCTCAGCGCGCTTATCTCTATCGCCGCCTTCAGATACTCCTTGTTGGAATACCCGCTTATGAAAATGATCTTGCAGCCCGGGTATTTTTGCTTTACCGCCTCGCAAAAGCCGATGCCCTCCAGGCCCGGCATCTTAATGTCGGATACGATAATATCCGGCTGGAAGCGGTCGGCAATTTCCAGGGCCTCAAGCCCGTCCTTCGCGTCTTTTACGACATCCACGCCAAGCTCTTTCCATGGGATATGCTTCATAAGCCCATTTCTGGTAACTGATTCGTCATCAACCAAAAGAAGTTTAATCAATAACACCACCGCTTCCAATAAAATTCATCAGGGCTGTACAATTTTCAAACCGCCGTTGGCCGGGCCGTTGTACCCCGGGATTGAAGAAACAGAGTTTACAGAAGCATTTCAAATTATATCATTTTATTGGTGTCGAATAAACCATATTTATGTCTAAAAACCGCACCGCGTTCCCCTGCTCATAAGTGCTCCAGGACAAAATCAAGCCCTTCGTCGTCTCGCGGATATTCATGAATCCCCTCAAAGATACGGAATCTGAACCTATCGCTCAGCTTGAGCGAGGCATAGGTCTCCGTGGGCTCAAACGACCTGAGGCGAGAGGCTTCGGCGTCAAAATAATAGTCGTCGGAGGCGGCCTCGATGAAAAGGGGTCTGGGGCATATCAGCTTGATGAATTCATTGTCCAGGAATTTGTTGGCCGCACCTTCAAACGTCATATCGGTGGCGTCGTCCCTGTCGTTATGCAGAAAGCTGTCCTTATAGGCTCCCGAGACATATCCCACCTTGATCCTGGTATCCGCCGCAGTCGTGAGCAGGGTATAGTAGCCGCCGTAAGACAGCCCCGCCATGCCTATTCTATCGGAGTCAACGCCCTCCTCCTGTACGAGCCAGTCGATGGCCTTCTGAATGGAAAAGACCTCAAGTCCGGCTAACGAGGTGCCAAGCTGCTTCAGATTCATGTCTACGTTGAATCTGTTGTATTGGTCTCCGTCCGTGTCGGAAACCCAGAGCAGGAGCTGCGGCATAAAAATGCTGACCTTTTTCAGAAGGAACCTGCGCACCATCTCGTGATAGCCCTCTCCGAAAAAGCCGTACGTCCTTTCCGGCGTGCCGTGCCCGCCGTGCGGGTGGATCACCAGCGGAGCCTTTCCGCCGCCGGAATCGGCGAGGAAGAGTATGCCGTACATTTTAAGGCCCTTAACGATCGGTATCCTGACCCTGTATATTTTGCTCAGGGTGTCCTCCGCCACCTCGTATTTTTCCACCGGCTCCGACGGAGCTTCAAACCTGTTGAAATAGTTAATTCCGAGCATCCGCCGGTATTCCTCCCTGAATATCGCCGTATCCGCCTCATAGGCCTCGACGGAAGTCAGGCTCGGGGAAAAATATTTTCTCCTGGTCTTGTCGGCCTTTCCCTTCTCCTTTTCGATAAACTCAAGCAGCTCCTTGAGATAGGCGTTGCGCCATTCATTGCCGGCGTCCTCTTTTTCCGTATACAAGGAATACTTTTTCATGTCCCTCTCTCCTTTGAATTCGTTGTCGTTACCACGCATATGCTTCAGGAGCCGGACCGCCCGGGCCCGGGTAAATTTCATCCAGCCTCGCCAGAGCCGCGCCGTCAAGCTTGATCTCCACCGCCCTCAGCATCCCCTTGAGCTGCTCCACCGTCCGCGGCCCGGTCACCACCGACGTTACCGCAGGGTTCGAAAGCAGCCATGCCAGCGCCACATTTGCTTCGCTTTCCCCTATTCCGTTACATAAAATCGCAAACTCCTCCGTCTGCTTCCGGAATTTTTCCACCTGCTCCGGCGTCCCCTTCATATCCTGCCGCCTTGATTTGCCGTCCCCGGACATCATTGATCTGCCCGCCAGCTTCCCTCCGGCAAGCGGGCTGTACGGCAGAAAACCTATGCCCAGATACTGCGCCGCCGGTATTACCTCCAGCTCCGGCAGCCTGCACAAAAGGTTGTACTGGTGCTGCTCCGACGCCAGTCCCAGAAAATGCCTCTCCTTAGCCGCATACTGCGCCTGCATCAGGTGCAGGCCCGCGAAATTGCACGAGCCTATATAGTCGGTCTTCCCCTGCAGGAATATGCTCTCAAATACATCCCAGAGCTCTTCCCAGGTGGCTTCCCTCCAGACGTGGTGCATCTGGTACAGCTCTATATGCTCTGTGTTCAGCCGTCTCAGGGAAGCCTCCAGGTGCCTCCTGATTTTGTAGGTGGAAAGGCCGTGGCCTTCGTTCGGGCCGTCATATTCGTTCTCGGTGTACGAAAACACCTTCGTTGCCAGGACGGTCCTTTCCCTTCTGCCGTTTCCCAGCGCAAACCAGCGTCCGATGATTTCCTCGCTCTTCCCCCGGTGCCCCACGGCCGGATAGGCATTCGCCGTATCAATGAAGTTTATCCCGGCGTCAAGGGCCTCGTCCATGATTCCGAAGGCTTCCTTCTCGTCCGTGTAGGTCCCGAAATTCCAGGTCCCCACGCAGAGCTTGCTCACTTTCATTCCCGTCCGTCCCAATGCAGAGAATTCCATCTTCATCCCTCCGTAATTTTCATAACTTCACAGCTGCTTATCTTTAAAGCATATGCCTTTTCAGGACGTCAATCAATCCCTGATTCCTGATGCAATTCTTAAGGGCGAACGCTTCGAGGACCTCGTCAAGACGGTGTTCCGACATTCCTTTGAACCTGGCTGCAAAGTCGGGCTGCATCAGCACGGCGGCATATACCGAAAATATATTCTGTGCCAGATACTTACGGTTGGCCGCCATATCAACATAACTTCCGCCGACCACCGCCCCGATATAATCCGCCAGATCCGCCGCCTTTTCCCTTGCGGAATTCGCCGGTCTCCAGGTCTCGCCGAAGTTGGCGTTCAAAAGCTCCTTTTTCTCCAGCACCGGCTTTATTATCCGCATATAGTCGGATTCCGGGTCAAGCGTCACAGCGCCCATCACACCCAGATCCTTATAGGTCCATATCGTCCAGTGCGCGCCGAATCCGTCAAATATCCCGAGCTGGTCGTCCAGGGATCGCAGATGTCCTGCTATTTCTTCCCCGGGCACGTTATAAACCGAGCCGAATTCCGATATCCACAGCGGCGCCTTGTATTTTTGCGCGAACCTTGTCCCTTCCTGCCCATAGAATACCTCTTCCTGTTTGCTTCTATCCCACCAGACGGCTTCAGCGCCGCCCGGCCCTTTTCCGGAGGTTTTGATAAATCCCGGGTAGGAGCCGGTTATCCCGGACTCAATATAATTGTGGCTGCTGTAAACGAGATTGTCGTCGAACGGCTCGTCCATTCCGCCGAACAGTCTGGAAAAATCGTCGCCCTCCAGATAGATGATATGCTTCGGGTCGATCCTTCTAACGGCCTCTGTGGTCCTCCTGTAAACCCTGTTGATGACATCCCAGTCGGGCCTATACGTATTGTAGAACCGCCCCCTCCATGCATTTGTTATCGGCTCGTTCATCAGATCGTAGCCTGCTGCTGCCGCCCTGTCCCTGTAGCGCCTGGCGAATTCCTCCCACAGGGCGACGAACCTGTCCTGGAACTGGGTATGCCTCCAGAAAAACGTATGCCTGCTGGAATTGTCGCAATGCCAGTCGGTATTCTGCCAGCCCTGTACCGAGTGCAGGTCCAGTATGGCGTAAATCCGGTGCTTCTCGCACAGCTCAAGCGCCCGGTCGAGCCTCCGGAATCCCTGCTCCTTGTATCGGAAAGGCGCGGAATCGTCTTCAAAATGCCGGTAATTCAGCGGCAGCCGAACCGCATTTGCCCCGCATTCCTTAATGAATCTCACATCGTCTTCATTAAACATATGGTCGAGCATCCGGTTGAAGAAAAATTCCGCCGTATTTTTGCCAAGACAGTCGGCCACGGCGGATCGGATCCCCTCCTCCGAGCCCGGAAATCCGCCGATGAAATCCTCCATGTTCATCCAGCCGCCGATATTGACGCCCCTGAGCCTTACGGGCCTGCCTTTGCCGTCGGCAATGAGGCCGTTTTTTACTTGAAGAAAATCCATCCTCTTACTCCTTAATCCGTCGTGAAGAGCAGCAGCCAGGCCTCCGCCTCCGTAATGCTTTCATAGGGAAAGGCGTGGAAGCCTGGCTTTTAATTTTTCTTAAGGCTGCCCGTATACAGCTGTTTTACGCCGCTTATTTATAGCTTGCGTTAAATTCGTCAAGCTGCTTTTGCAGCTCCGGCTGGACTGTGGCAAGGCCGGCCAGCGCAAGCTTCTCCTTCAGTAAGGCAAGCCCCTTGACGGGATCGATATAGCCCAGGGCCAGAGGATTTGCATACTGGTCCAGGACGGACTGTATCGCGGCCATCTCGTTCTTCACCGGATCGGTGTTGAAGGTGAAATTGATATAGCGGTTGTCCGCTCCGATGGCATCCACGTTCTTCATGACCGCTTCTATGTCCGGTGGCGACCCTTCAAGGATCTTCCTGAATTTTTCGTTCCTTATGGCCCATCCGAAGCTTATCCCCTCCGGAGAAAATACATTCGGATCCGTCGGCTTGAGCTTCCCGTCGGAAGTCAGGGTGTAGTCCTTGCCCTCGACCCCATACTCTATTAAATTATAATAAGACTGATCGTTCATAAGCTTTTCGAGCAGCATGAGCGATCTTTCGGGATTGGCGGCAGCTGCTCCCACACAGATCACGTTCTGCGTATAAGGCGACTTGTATGAATGCGGCTGTGCGGGGTAAAACTTCAGATCATACTGAGGCGCAGCCATGTAGTCCCTGACCCAGTCGTTCTGGTTGTGGAGCTCCGCCGCCGACGTTCCGCTGATGACCGTGCTTGAATTGTTTTTGCCCGAGAGCACGTCCTTCGGCCAGTAGCCCGCATCCGACCACTGCTTCATCTTTGCAAAGAAATCCGCCATCTCGGGACGCTCATAAAAATTTACAATCTTTCCCTCTGGGTCCGTGGGATCGACGCACAGCGGGAAATTGTAGATGCCAGTGACCGAATACAGTCCGAGAAGCTGCGGCTGATACTGGATAAGGAAGCCGTTATTTCCGAAGCCGGACGGGTCGATGCCCGGATCATTCTTGAGGACTGCGTCATAGAATTTGCCCATATCATCCATGGACTTTATCTCGGCGATGCCGTATTTTTTCATCAGATCCCCTCTGACAATATAGCCCATCACCTGATATTGGTTGTAGCTGCTGGTTATGCCGTAGAGGTGTCCGTTCACGCTCAACTGCTTGATAGCATCCTCAGGCATCTGTTTGTAGCTTTCTGGGCTATATACCGGAGCAAGCTCTTCAAGCGGATGGTACGCGCCCTTTGACGCCTCCCCGGCAAAGTCCATCCAGAGAGCGCCGTAGGTCAAATCCACCGACTCCCCGGACGCCATGACCAGCGGGTATTTTGTGGCGTAGTCGCCCCACCCGATCCAGGTTGCTGTCACCGAACAATTCAGGTCCGCTTTTGCCTTGTTGTTCAGCTCGGCCAGAACATCGTCGAAGTCCTGCGGCGGGCTTCCAAGGAAGTACCATTGCAGCTCAACGGACTTCGAGGTGTCGATGCTCGGGGAAGCGGCGGAAGACGAGCCGTCATTTCCACCGGAGCCCGCTGCTTCAGGCTTTGCGGAAGCGGCGGAAGATACGTCTTCACTGCTGCCGCCGTTTCCGCCGCAGCCTGCAAGCGCCGCGGAAAGGACAAGAGCGACGGCTAGCGCCAGGCTGATTCGCCTCAATACTCTTTTCATGCATATTCCTCCTTATTTTTAATATGATAAACCGGGCAATCGGTATTATCCTTTTACTGCGCCGACCGTGATCCCTTTGATGAAATATTTCTGCACAAACGGGTAAAGCAGGATGATCGGCCCCGTGACAATACAGGCCATAGCCATTTTCATGGATTCCAGGGGCTGGTTGGCAATCGGTATGTGCGATTCCGAGGAAAGCCTTGCCACCGCTTCCTGGGTGGCGAGCATATTGTAGAGCATGTACTGCAGGGGATATAATTTGTAATTGGTGATGTAAAGCATAGCGTTGTACCAGTCGTTCCAGTATTCCAGCGCCAGGAAGAGCCCAACGGTCGCCAGGGCCGGTTTGGAAAGAGGCAGTATGACCCTTATGAAAATCGTAAAATCTCCCGCCCCATCGATTTTCGCCGATTCGCCGAGCGATTCGGGGATGGTGCTCAAAAACGAACGCATGACGATGATATAAAAGACATTGACCATCAGCGGCAGGATCAGGGCAAGCATATTGTTTTTAAGCTGGTAGTAGCGGATCACCACGATGTAGGTGGCAACCAGGCCGCCGTTGAACAGTGTGACGAAGTAAAAATAGAAGGAAATCTTGTTCCTGTACAAAACATCCTTGCGTCCGATCACATAGGCCGTCATGGATATGACAAAGAGCGCCGCGGCCGTTCCGGCCACCGTTACGAATATGGAAACGCCGTAGGCCCTGATGATGCCGGCCGGAAAGCTGAGCAGCTTATGGTAGGCGTCCGTGGAAAATTTCCTGGGCCAGAGCGAATATCCGAACATCCGGATCGTTTGCTCGTCGGTAAAGGAGGACGAGATCAGCAGGATGAACGGAATGATACAAAGCAGGGCAAAAAACGTTATAAAAACATACCCCACGGTATTGAATACAATAATGTCCTTCAGGTTGTTTTTCTTTAACGGCATGGCAATCCCTTCCTGTCGATATTGAGATTATTAAAGCAACTTTTAAAACAAGGCGTAGTCGCTGTCGTATTTTTTTATAAGGGCGTTCACGAGCATAATCGTCACAAAGCAGAAAACCGACTGGTAGAAGGACGCGGCGGCGGGCATGCCCAGATCCCCGCTGTTTATCAGCGACCGGAACACAAAGGTGTCGATGACGTCGGTCGCGCTGAACAGCTGGCCGTTGTTCCCAATGATCTGATAGAACATCTGGAAATCGCCCCGGAGTATTCTTCCTATATTGAGCAGGAATATGATCACGATGGTGTTCATAATACTGGGAATGGTGATATATCTGATTTTTTTCCATACATTCGCACCGTCGAGGTCCGCGGCTTCAAAGCACTCCACGTCAACGCCCGCTATGGCGGCTATGTATATGACCGAGCCGTATCCGACCCATTTCCAGGAATTAAATACGCAAATTACAATGATCCATGCCCACGGTATGGAATACATATTGACGGGCTGCAGGTTGATGGCCTTGAGCAGCGTATTCAGCTCGCCCTTCTCAAAGTCGAAAATGTTGTAAATGAACGCTCCCACAATAACCCACGAAATAAAATAGGGCAGGAAGATGACCGACTGGCTGATCTTTTTATAGACCTTGCCGGATATTTCGCTGAGCAGGAGCGCGATGCAGATGGCGATCGCCTGCGAAGTAAACAGATTCAGCAAATTGTACAGCACGGTATTCTTTGTGACCTGCCAGCCCGTGCCCGAAAGAAAGAAATATCTGAAATTTCCGAAACCGAAATTGCTCGCCCAATCGCTGCCGAAAATACCCATGTCGTACCTGTAATTTTTAAAGGCCAGCACAATGCCTGCCATCGGGACATAGGACATCATAAAGACGATGATGATCGCCGGCAGAGCCATTAAGTACAGCGTCCTCTTCTCTTTGATCTCGTGTATGAACCTGCTTTTACCTCTCAACAGTATTTCTCCCCTTTAGCCGTATAGTTGTCGCTCAAGCTGCAAACGCCATGCGGAAATCCCGGTAGGCAACGTTTACTTTTTAAAGTATATTACAACAGGCTGGCGCGTTAAATATGACTACTTTACGATTATAAGTAATTATATAGGCATCTGCTCACGACGGATTGTCATCCGCCGGACACAGGCATATACTGAAAAGCGTCGGGTTTCCTATAATATAAGGGAGCCTGATGAAAAAGCTCCCATCGGCTGCGGAAGAGGGAACGGCCGCTCTTCGGGCAGTTCTGCTGCCCGCCTTCGGACCCGGCCGGGAAAGGAACAGCGCCATGCCAAACAAACCGAACATCCTGCTGATCACCGCCGACCATATGCGGGCGGACGCCATAGGGTTCATAAACCCCGCCGTTATCACTCCGAATCTCGACAGGCTGGCAAACGGCGGCGCACACTTCACAAGCGCGTACTGCGTCAACCCGGTCTGCCCTCCTTCGAGGGCTTCGATCCTCACAGGCAGATACCCGCACTGCAACGGCGTATGGGGCGTCGGCCTGCCGGTAAGAGAGGACGAAGTGACGATATGCGATATTCTGAAGCAATCAGGCTATCGGACTGCAGCCATAGGGAAGACGCATTTCAGGCCCCAATGCAGGGAGAACCTTGCAAACGAGCCTGAGGCCGCGGAGGTCAAGACAAGGCCCCGTCTGAAGGACGGAACTTATTACGGTTTCGACGAGCATCACATAACGGAAGACATTCCTGCCGGCGAATATTACGAATGGCTGAAGGAGGCTGCTCCCCGCTATATACCGGGTATGGGGCGGCCCTCGTCTGCGGAGGGGGACGTATGGGTAAGCGGGATGCCGGCTCTATGCCATCAGACTCACTGGATAGGCGGCAAGTCGGTAGAAGTCATCGAAAAGCATGATGCTTCGGGGCCTCTGTTTTTATGGACCGGCTTTGTGGCTCCTCATCCCCCGTGCCATCCTCCTGAGGAATATGCCCGTATCTATGAAAATGCAAAGCTCCGGTGGGATGTCTTCAGAGACGGAGAGCACGATTTAAGGCCCGGCCATCTCAGGTATCAGAAAAAGCATCCCTGGCCGGGAGGCGCCGAAGAGCAGGTAAAGAGCGGCGAGGAGATCGAAAGCATTGTAAGGCATTATTATGCCAGCATAACCTTTATCGACGACCAAATAGGGAGGATTATAAAATCACTGGAAGACAGGAACATGCTTGAAAATACGATTATTGTGTTCACCGCCGACCACGGCGAGCTTCTGGGGGACCACAGGCTTTTTTTGAAGGGTCCCTGGATGTATGAAGGGCTGATAAGGGTACCGATGATTTTCTACGGCAGGGGTATTCCGGAAAATACCCGGTGCACAGGCTTCATGGAAAGCGTGGATATACTTCCGACGCTGCTTGAATTGTTCGGAGAAAAAGCGCCTTATGGAGTTCAGGGCAGGTCTCAATTGGAAGTGCTGAATAGACGAGCCGAATCGGTAAGGGATTCTGCGGTGATCTCTTATGACGCCCATGATATCGGTATCAACATCAAGTGCCTGAGGACTGGCAGATACAAGCTTGCCGTGTTCGCCGATGAAGAATACGGTGAGCTGTACGATTACCAATCGGACCCGGATGAGCTGCATAACCTGTATTTCGAAGAAGCTTATGCGCCGGTAAAGCTTAAGCTTTACGAAAGGCTTTGCAGCAGGCTGATATCCGACCAGGACCCCCTGCCGCAAAAGAAGTCCCTGTGGTGACCAAGTCAGGCGGTACCCGGATGCGGGCTGCTTGACGTGCGGCTTGTTACTGCCCGTTGATTGAAATAGCAGAACTTCAGGTTCGCTTCATAAATCTGTCCGATATTATGTACCTTGACATACATCATTTACCCTCCCTACGCTTCATATGTCCTTCCCGACTTTTGCTTGGATCAATTCTCAGGTAATCCCGTAACGGGCGCTTCAGGTTCTTAAGAATATTGCGCTAGCTATTTCAAAGTCTCCTTCAGTAAAAGCCTGCCGCATTCGTGCGCTTCGCGGGCTTCGTTATACATGCTTTCATAAAAGTCCGCGGCGGCCTTTCGCCGTCCCGCGGCTATTTCCTTTGCCCGGTTGGTAAAAAATTTATCGTACAGATTTTTCAGCTTCCAGTCATATTCCTTGAAAAAAGAAGGCTCGCTGTCCAGCCCGGCAGAAGGCACGCCGCCGTTTTCATCCACGGAATAAAACGGTTCGGAGGTTATGGCCTGATACGCCAGAGTCCTTGCTATACCCATTGCTCCGGCCACATCAAGCTTGTCCGCGTCAAACAGGAGCTTTGCCTCGATGCTTGCCGGGGGATTGCCGCTTCTGTAGCGATGGGCGACGATACAGTCCCTGACATGGGCAGCCTTATCCCTGTCCCAGCCGATCTCCGACAAATAGTCATAGGCCATGCCGGCGCCCTCAAGCGCATGATCGCATTCCGGATTTTTATACTGGGCGTCGCGGCCGATATCGTGCAGCAGGGCCGCCGCAATCAGGACGTCTTCATCCGCGTCATATCCGTTTGCAAGCTCCAGGGCATAATACAAAACGCGGTAGATGTGCTGCCTGTCATGTGCTCCGTCGTTCATGCAGGAAAGCATATGTTCTTCAATTTTCCGGTACATCTTTTTATCCATTTGGCTTATTCCTCCTAAGGGGACGCGGGGACAGGTTCCTCGTCCCGTGCCTGCGTCACTTCTTAACGTCATATTTCCATGCAATTTTTTATTTGCTAATCAATAAATTTTATCTCACTTTTGGGACAGGGTACCTG
>JAEZJL010000126.1 GCA_023415815.1 Bacillota bacterium
CCTCTGCCTTCAGGAAGGTGACGATCTCCCAGTCCCACATGGCGACTGTACCGAATTCCGAAGTCAGAGCGATAATGGGCTCCTTTATCTTTTTGATCTCCCCGACCTGCTTGTAGGCCTCCCCTATCAATACCGGGAAAATTACCGCATCCGCTCCGGGAAGGGCCGAGCCCAGCTCAACCGGCTCCAGCAGGTCCGCCTCGGTGGAAAGCAGGCCTCTGAGTGTTTCCACCTGCGTGTCGAATTCTTCGTTTCTTTTGTCTTTAAAATAGATCGGTAAAAGCTTCGCTTTCATTTTCTCCTCCTGCTTCCTGTATTTTATATTGATGGATCATAATTGCCGTGTCGAACCTCTTAATATCATTTCAGGCTGAAGGAGCACCGCATCAAAGCCATTGTCGCCCTTTGCGCCTTCTATCTGCTCAAGCACCCTCTCCGCGGCGAGGAAGCCCAGCTCTCTGACGGGGCTTCTGACCGTCGTCAGCTTAGGGTAAACGCATTTTGCTATATCGGAATCGTCGTAGCCTACCAGCGAGACATCCTCAGGCACCCTGAGCCCCGCCTCGAACAGGGCGCTCATTGCCCCCGAGGCCATGTAGTCGTTTGAGCAGAAAACAGCGCCGGGCGGGCTTCCGCCCTTTTCCAGCAGGCTTTTCATCGCATGATACCCCCCGTCGTGGGTGAAGTCCGAATATACTATATTATTGATGTCGTATTTGATGCCGCTCTCCAGCAGTCTGGCCAGGAAGCCCTTTTCCCTGCTGAAGGAATCCTTGTGATCCTCCGGTCCGTTGATTATGGCAAAGCGCCGGTGTCCCAGCTTCAGAAGATGGTCGGCCGCCAGGTATCCGCCCCTGTGGTTGTCTATCTCCACCGAATTCCTGGGCCTGAGACTCATGCTTGGGTTTATCACAACATACGGAAAGCCTTCCTCCTCCAGCAGGGACAAAAAGCTGTAATGATACATGAACTGGGGCACAAGGATCATGCCGTCAACAGAGCGGCTGAACACCTTTTTCGCTATAAAACCGTTCTCCTCCATGTCCTCCCAGTCGACAGCCTCGAAATTGAAGACGAAGCCGTGCTGCCGGATGCAGTCAAGCGCCCCCTTGAGCATCGCATAGTAATAGGTGATTTCCTCCGTCATATCCCTGCTTTTTTTCGAGTTAAGTATGAACAGCCCGATAGTATTGGACCTGTTTTTTATAAGATTCCTTCCGATGGCGCTGGTGTGGTATTTCAGCTTTCGCGCAGCTTCCTCCACCTTCTCCCTGGTGCGGCTGTTCACCCGTTTGCCGTTCAGAGCGAGAGAGGCTGTTGCAGGCGAAACTCCCGCGAGCGCCGCTACATCCTTTAAAGAGGCTGGCATGTCGCCCTCCGTAAATTTGCAATTTTTCCCATGTAAATCGTTTTATATTTTTAGCTGCTGTAGTTATATAATATCACAATTTCAATTACTTGTTAAGTTTAATTATGCATTCAAATTTTTGTATGATATAATTATATAAAACGTTTTAATTTATCCTATATTTGTTTGGAAACTTAAAAACAGGCATAGACAACTTCCCATCAGCAGGCTATAATAATATCAAAATATGTAATTACATATTGACATTTACTTTACATAATGATATAAAGGGATTGCAAAGCCTCTAAAGGGTATGAAAGGACGGTTTGAAAATGGCGCAGAAAATTCTTATCACCCCGAAATCGTTTAAAAATTATAAGGAGAAGACCTACCCCCTGCTGGCGGAAAAGGGCTATGAAATAGTGGAAAACACCTTCGGCAGGACAATGACCGAGGCCGAAATCATCGAAATCGCAGGCCGGGACGTCGTAGGGATCATCATAGGCGTGGACCCTCTGCCCGCCTCCGTCCTTGAAAAATGCAAGGACCTGAAGGCGATATCCAAATACGGCGTGGGCATGGACAACATAGACCTGGTCAGGGCAGGCGGGCTGGGCATTAAAGTGAAGAACGCCCAGGGCACCAACAACGTATCCGTGGCGGAGCTTGCAATCGGCCTTATGTTTACCATGTCCCGCAGCATTTCAAGAGTCGCCTCAGGCGTTAAGAGCGGAAGCTGGGACAGGTTCATCGGGTGCGAGCTTACCGGTAAAAAGCTCGGGCTGATAGGCGGCGGCCAGATAGGCCGCGAGGTAGCAAAAAGGGCCTGCGGCCTCGAAATGTCCGTCACCATCTACGACCCTTATTTCAATGACGGCGGATTCCTTGAGAAATACGGGATATCAAGATCGGACAAGCTGGATGAGGTGCTTGCCGCGTCAGATTTCATCTCACTGCACCTTCCGGCAACGGAAGAGACAAAGCATATGATCAACGAAGCCACGCTCGGCCTCATGAAGCCGAACTGCATCCTCATCAACACCTCCCGCGGGGAGCTGGTGGACGAGGAAGCTTTATACAAAGCGCTGATCAAAGGAAAGATCGCCGGAGCAGCTCAGGATGTCTTTTCCGCCGAGCCTCCTGCAAAGGACGAGAAGTTCCTCAAGCTTGAGAACTTCGTCCTCACCTCGCATATAGGCGCTTTTACGCATGAAGCGGTTGAAAAGATGGCAATGGTTTCCACGCGGAACCTGCTGGAAATGCTCGGATAGAAAAGAGGACAGCTTATGGATACCGGCACAAAAATGATCCAAACCGTAAAAGGCCTGATTCCTGCAAGCGAGCTGGGCTACTGCCAGAGCCACGAGCACCTGTTTATCGCCGACGGTCCGTCTGCGAAGCTCGTGCCATCGCTCAGGCTGGATGATTTCGAAAAAACCTCGCAGGAGCTCGCCGCCTATCGGAAGCTCGGAGGTGCGGGTGTCGTCGACGCGCAGCCCGTCGGCTGCGGAAGAATGGCCGACCAGCTTTATGATACCAGCGTCCGAACAGGAGTGAATATTGTCTCCTCCACCGGCTTCCACAAGCTTGTCTTCTACCCGGAGGACCACTGGCTCCGGAAAATGGACGACACGGCTCTCGTTGAGCTGTTTACGGGAGAAATCGAATCCGGCATGTTTGTCGGCTGCGACGCCTCTCTGCCCTCCGCAAGGATCCCGTCAAAGGCGGGTGTGATCAAAACCGCCTCCGATACCGAAGGTCCTTCGGGAGAATACAGGAGATACTTCGAAGCCGCAGCCGAGGCCTCAAGGCTGACAGGCTGTCCCGTCATGAGCCATACTGAAATGGGAAAGGGCGCTTTCGAACAGATAAAGCTGTTCACGGACCACGGAATACCGCTTGATTCCATCATCATCTGCCATCT
The DNA here is from genome assembly GCA_023415815.1 of Bacillota bacterium. Lineage (GTDB taxonomy): Bacteria > Bacillota > Clostridia > Acetivibrionales > DTU013 > JAEZJL01. The sequence continues at coordinate 3,273 of JAEZJL010000126.1, forward strand.
CGACAGAGTGCTGACCGACATGGATTACCTGTTCGCCGTGGCCCAAACGGGAGTATATATGGAATTCGACACCATCGGCAGATTCAAATACCATTCGGACGAGGACGAGGCCGCCTTTATTCTCAAGCTCGCGGAGCGCGGCTACGAAGACAGGATACTTATAGGTCTGGACACAACGCGCGAGAGGATGAAAAGCTACGGCGGCTCCCTGGGACTCGACTACATCCTCACAAGCTTCATACCCCTTTTAAAATCCTACGGAATTACAGATGCTATCATCGAGAAATTCACAAACGGCAATACTGCAAGGGCATTTACAATAAAAATTTGAGTCAGGAGGAATATGAATATGAACCTGCCACCGAAAGCAACCCAGCCTACGCTTTATTTCATCGGCGTGACCACCACCAAATCATCCATTATGAAGGTGTTCCCCTTGTGGGCAAAGGCTCTTGGCCTTAAGGACGCCGTCATCAAGGGCATCGATATCGAGATCCACGCCCAGCCCGAGGTTTACAGACAAGTTGTGGAGTTTATAAAAGAAGACGAGCTTTCCATGGGTGCCCTGGTAACGACCCATAAAATCGACCTGTACAACGCCACAAAGGATTTGTTCGAATACCTTGACCCGTATGCAACCATGTTCGGGGAGCTGTCCTCCATATCAAAAAAGGAAGGCAGGCTGGAGGGCTATGCCAAGGATCCCATTTCGAGCGGCCTGTCGCTTGAGGCCTTTGTCCCGAAGAACTACTGGAAGAGATACGGCGGAGAAGTTCTGCTGCTAGGAGCAGGCGGCAGCGCCATAGCAATGAGCGCATATCTTTTAAACAAGAACAAGGGCGATAACATCCCTTCAAAGCTGATCGTAGCCAACAGGAGCAAACCCAGGCTTGACGAGATCGAATCAATCGTAAAGAAAATAAACCCGGGTGTTCCTGCAGAATTCCACCTCACTCCCGAAGCCGTACAAAACGATGCGCTTGTCAACAAGCTGAAGCCCCATTCCCTCGTCGTCAATGCAACCGGCCTCGGCAAGGACCGTCCGGGCTCGCCGCTCACGGACGCTGCCCAATTCCCCGCCGACAGCCTTATCTGGGAGATCAATTACAGGGGCGACCTGCTATTCATGCACCAGGCGCTGAAACAGAAGGAAGCTAAAAATCTGCACGTAGAGGACGGCTGGATATACTTCGTATACGGCTGGACCCAGGTCATCGCCGAGGTGTTCCATATGAGCATCACCGGCAGGCTTTTTGACGAGTGTGAACAAATCGCAAATGAAATAAGAAAAAACAGCTAAAGGAGAAAAGCGAATGAGTGCAGAATTAAACGTCAACCCGTTTTCAATGTATTTTGACCTTAAGAACGGTATTTCCAAGGATAAGGAATCAACAAAGCGCTATCTTTCAAACATGAAAGGCATGTTTGCCGACGACGCTGCGCTTGACGAGCTCATCAAAAAGGACAATTCCCTGATATACGAATTCTATGAGCTCAAGCTTCCGGAGACGCCGGGCAACCTGCTTTTCGGGACCAGCATCGTATACCCGGCAAGGTCGGCAGTGAGTATTTCATGACAAAGGGCCATTTCCACACCATACTCGCTACCGCAGAGGTCTACTACTGCCTGAGCGGCAAGGGCTACATGCTTATGGAAAACCCCGAGGGCGAATGGGACGCGCAGTATATGACGCCCGGCAGAGCTGTATATGTACCCGAAAGGTATGCCCACAGGAGCATCAACGTGGGTACCGAGCCGCTGATAACCTTTTTCGTGTTCAGGTCGGACGCCGGTCACGACTATGGTACCATTGAAACAAAGGGCTATAGAAAATTGATTGTCGAGAAAAACGGAAACCCGGAAATAATCGACAACCCGAAATGGAAATAAAGTAATTTTTCGGAAGGAGCTCTAAAGCATGAGCAAGAAATGGGAAGTAATCAAGAAAATAACCGATTCCGGCCTGGTCGTTGTGGTAAGGGCCGAAAACCCCGACGAGGCCAAGAAGATAACGGACGCCTGCCTTAAGGGCGGCGCGGCTGCTATCGAGATAACCTATACGGTCCCCGGCGCTTCAAGGGTCATTGAAGAGCTGGCGAAGGAATATTCGAAGCAGATCATTATCGGAGCCGGTACGGTGCTTGACCCCGAAACCGCCAGGATCGCCATCCTGTCGGGCGCGCAGTACGTTGTAAGCCCCTACCTCAGCCGTGAAACCCTGAGGCTCTGCAACAGGTACCAGATCCCCTGCATGCCCGGCGTCATGACCGTTGAGGGCGTCATTGAGGCGATGGAGCTCGGCGCGGACATACTCAAGGTATTCCCCGGCGAAGCCTTCGGCCCGAAGATAATCAAGGCCATTAAGGGTCCTCTGCCCCAGGCCAATATGATGCCTACGGGCGGCGTCAGCATCGACAACGTAGGCGAATGGATCAAGGCCGGCGCAGTTGCGGTCGGCGCAGGCGGAAGCCTCACAGCGGGAGCCAAAACCGGCGACTTCGCAAGCATCACAAAGCTAGCCGCCGAATTCGTTGCTAAGATAAAGGAAGCAAGAGGCTGAAATGCAGGAACGGTTTTCAGTCCGGCTCTAGGCAGCACGCTTTGCCGGACGGTTTATAAAGGAGATTCCTCATGAGCAAAAAGGCTCAATTGCCAGGAAAGCCGGTAATTGAGCCTTTATAAATTTTAGATATCATAAGCCTTGTTTCCGATCACAGCTCCACGAGCGTAGGCACATGCCCGGTATACGGCAGGAACTTCGTGAGCAGATCCGATGTCTCCAGGCGAAGGCTGGAGGTGTTGACGCAAGGATGGCAGCCGATGTATTCGTTTTCCAGGACGTCTTTGTCGATAAGCAGCCTCACCGAGCCGGTTACGTCGTTCATAAGGCCAAGCACGCTGACCGAGCCGGGCGTTATATTCAAAAACCTTTCCATATATTCCGCACCGGCGAAAGACAGCCTGGCGGAGCCGATTTGCCCGGATAGCTCCTTTGTCATGAACTTTTTGCCTCCCGGCATCATCAGCAGGTAAAAGCCGGTTTTCTGTGAGTTGCAGAGGAAGAGATTCTTGCAGATTTCGATCTCCAGGAGCTTTTCGACTTCTGAGCAGGCTTCGATGGTTGCCGTTTCCTCATGATCCAGCCTGCAATATGAAATTCCCAGCCTGTCCAGCAGCTCGTAGGTATCCATTTCCTTTTGCAGCCGGTTTTTGCCGTCCGGCTTTGTGGTATAAAGGATTCTGTCTATTTTAAAGTCTCCCATAAGCACCTTTCTTATATCAGCGGCTTCTCCAGCAAAGCGTTTTTCCCGCTCCAGTAGCGGTTAAAGCGCCCCTTTGGAAGCATACCCCATTCTTTTTCGGGTACAAGCTCCGCTATCATCCGTTCTTCTTCCGTCGCAGCCCCCCGCGCAAAATCGCCCAATGCCTTTAAGTCGGGCACATCGCGCCCGAATAATTCGCGCTCATCGGCAATCCATTTCTTCTCCAGCTCGTCTATGCGACGGCGCAAGGCCGTAATATCCACCTTCCCGGCAAGCACGCCCCGGTGGACGGCTTCACGCCTCAGCCAGTAAGCCTTGGCCTCACCTTCCCCCTCAAAAACAGGCGCGCCGGATTCTAACCCAAAGAAGACAGGCTTGAAGGACGAAATGCAGGGCGTCGACGAGCCGGTTATCCATAGAGTAGAAGGCTTTCCCTCGCGCAGCTCGGCAACCAGGCTGCCCGTCGTTTGGTCTCCCACAACGCCGCCCGCATGCATGCAAACGCTTCTCACGCTGCCGTGGGTAAAGACCCTCGCGTCATCCTGCGGAACATGCCGTCGGAGCGCCGACATCATGCCTGCCGCATCCCCCGGTTTTTCCAGCGAGGCGTTTGAAGACTCCAGCCGACGGCGGGATCCGGAAAAGTATGTATATAGAGGCTCCGTAAGCCTGCCCGCAAAATCGAAGCCTGCCTCGACGCCTCCGCGCTTCGTATGGGCCTTGCGTATTGTAAGCCTGTTTGATATCGCGCGGCGGTCCTCAACTTTTTCAGCGGCCCAGCGCTTTCCGGAGGTTTCGATAACGTAACCCTCGCGTGGGTCGACGATCAAAAAGCTGTTGTCATAATAAAATTCATGGTCAAAGCCGCAGTTTCCGCCCTGGCCGTATTCCTCAAGAAGCCGGGTGATCAGGTCCGCCGCTTCTGCCGCGGTTGCGGAGCGCTCAAGCGCCAGACGGACCAGGTCCATGCCTGTCAGTGCGTCGGGTCCGCGTTTTGCCCTCGTGAATACCGCCTCGTTGCCTATTGCGACCGCCGCCGAATTGACTCCCATTTCAGCGCCCCATGTCCACGAAGGTTTGCAAAGCACCGCCTCCAGGGTATGCCCGGCCTGCGGGATCGTCAGATATGTAAGCTTTACCAGGCTGCCGGCGGCATAATCTCTCGCAGGCACGCGGATCACCAGATGCGGTTCATTCGGGCTGCGGTCGCTGTTTTTGGCAAAAAGGGCCGCTCCCTTATCTGACCAGGACGGAAGCGAGCATAACGTATCACACATTAGTATCACTCCATGTCTTTTTTGTAGCACATCGATTAAATCATAATCCGGATTGTCTCAATCCATTTTGATAATATCACTTCCAGGAGATTTATACAATAAAAGGAGGCTCAGTTCCCACGGCAAAACCATGACAAAACAAGAGTTCAACGTGCCAAAAATCATCCGGCCTGTTGGAATTTTCTAAAAAATGCGGGGCAGATCCACTTAAACGGTACCCCGGATATTTTCCTTATTGTCATCAATGAATTTTTCCAGTTTCATGATGCATGGTATGCCTTAAGCCCTCTGTTTTTATTTTCAAGCGAATCCTGACGAGCTTATATCACTCCACTTCTAGCATTACCCAGCCAGGACACCTCAGCGGCATTCAAAATAACATTCCGCTGGTTATTAAATTTCGTTGTTACATTTTTTTATTGACTTAAAGTTAACGTTAAGGTTTATAATTTATGATATTGGATATTGAGTGCTTGCAGGCTGCCGCGGGCATTCGCCGACGCAGCCGCATTCTACAAATACTGGACGAAGAAAGGAATAAAATCATGTTGAACTTCGATTTTCATAACCCTACGCGCATCATTTTCGGAAAGGATACACAGAAGCAGATCGGCGCGCTTTTGAAGCCGCACGCCCGGAAGGTGCTGCTGCACTATGGCGGAAGCAGCATTAAAAAGAGCGGTCTGTATGATACGGTAATTGCTTCCCTGAAGGAAAGCGATGTGGATTTTGTCGAGCTGGGCGGCGTAGTCCCCAATCCCCGGCTGTCCCTTGTCCATGAGGGCATTGCCCTGTGCAAAAAGGAAGACGTCGACCTGATCCTCGCCGTGGGCGGCGGCAGCGTCATCGACTCGGCAAAGGCGATCGCAATCGGCTTCTACTATGACGGCGACGTCTGGGAGGTCTATGAGCAAAGAAAACCAATCACAAGGGCACTGCCGGTCGCCACAGTCCTGACGATTCCGGCGGCAGGCAGCGAGGCCAGCGACAGCACCGTCGTCACCAATGAAGAAAAGCAGATGAAGCTGGGCTATGGAAGCAGGTGCCTGCGCCCCCTTCTCAGCGTCATGAATCCGGAGCTTTTCTTCACACTGCCGAAAAATCAGATAGCAAACGGCGTGGCGGATATGATGAGCCATATTTTCGAGCGCTATTTTACCAACACGGAGCACACCGACCTGACGGACGGTCTGTGTGAGACCACGCTTAAGACCATCATGAAAAATGCGCTGCTTGTTTCAGCCGACCCGAGGAATTACGACGCCTGGTGCCAGGTAGGCTTCGGCGGCACCGTAGCCCACAACGACCTTTTGGGCCTTGGCCGCGCGCAGGACTGGGCGTGCCACGGCATGGAGCATGAGCTCAGCGCCATATACGACGTTGCCCACGGAGCGGGACTTGCTGTATTGACCCCCTCCTGGATGAAGTATGTATATAAGACAAATATCAATATGTTTGTTCAGTTCGCAGTGAATGTCATGGGAGTGGAAGGCAGCTACCGCGACCCTGACGCCATTGTGCTGGAGGGCATCGCGCGCCTGCGTGAGTTCTTCGTAAAAATGGGGCTGCCCTCTACCCTGTCGGAGCTCGGCATCGGCAAAGACAAGCTGGAGCTGATGGCCAGAAAAGCCTCGGGCGAAGCCTACGGCGCAGAGCATCCGCTCGGAGGGCTGAAGAAGCTGTACTGGCAGGATGTGCTTGAAATCTATAAGCTGTCCGTATAGATATTATATAAAAAAATCGTGGAATATACGAAACAGGCGCTCTTCAAAACGGCGCCTGTTTTCTTTTTTAGGACTCTGGAGCCTTAGAATTTATATGACCTGTCCTCATACCGTAGTATGATTTTATATGCCCTTTCATGCGGCATGCTGGTATCGGCAGGGTAAAATAGGCGCTATTGAGCCACCCCGATTTTGCATTTTGACAAACCCTCAACTTGCCCGATAATCCGCGGCGCAATTTTATGTGCAGCGGATACGCTGCGCCAGCCTTCCTCAATTTATACCTGTCGGCCTTTTATCTCCATGGGCGCTCCATGCGACGGGCACAGCCACTTGAAAGGCACGGCGGATATTTTTTCAAAGGACTCCCGTATCCGAGTCTGATCCCAGTTCCAGGCCGAAGGATATGGCGCCGGTTTGCCGTCCTTGTACTTGATCAGGTCGCCCGCAAAAAGCACATCCTTATAGAACAGGCATACGTGCCCCGGCGTATGCCCGGGAGTTGGGATGACTTCTATGCCGTTTATATTTTGTCCCGGCACATACGGCTTTATATTCTCCGGTATTTTCACCTTGAACAGACGGTTTAAATACTTTTTAAAGCTGTGGCGCTCCAGATCGCCGCGGATGTATGGGATATCCTCTTTGGAAGCCCATACCTGTGCCCCTGTCAATTGCTGAAGTGCGTAAGAATTACCTATATGGTCTAAATCATGATGCGTGAGCAGGATGTGCTTTATATCGCCCAGCTCAATTCCCAGTGACTTTATTTCGCTGATGATGCCTTTACCCTTGAAGGGCAATCCGGTATCGACAAGAACGACCTCCCTGTCCCGTATGATGTAGACATAGCTTCCCTTAGACGAGTCAAGCTGATAAACGTTTTCAATTATCTTCATAATAGCACTCCCCTCTATGTGGCCTTGAACAGTCCCCTTTGAACAAGATTCTCATATACGGCCCTGGTATCACGTTCCTTTTCCCTGGCAATATATTTGATGAATTGCGGTTTGACGAAAAAGCGACTAATCAGTCTGATCAAAGGGTTTTGCAAGGGAAAACGCTTTCCGGCGGCAATATCCTTTGAAATCCTGCAGCCGAGCTCCCGGGCCTTTTCCAGGGCTGCCCCGTCCGCGCTTGCGGTCCTGCCCTTGATAAAACCAGCCCCGAGGACTCCCGAAACATAACCTCTTTTGAACACTCCTCCGCTTATTAAGGAGACCATTTCCTTTGCGGTCTTCCTTGCCGCTCCCGAAGACCCGGCAGTAGAAATCCCTGCAAAATACTTGCCTCCGAGTGAAGAGGTCATGACCTCAAACATTCCAAGCCTTTCAAAAAGGTTTTTCATTATGGCGTTATAGGTGCGGCCGTAGGTTGGCGAGCCCCATATGATCCCATCGGCTTCATAAAGCAAATCCCTTATTTCCGCAAAACCGTCCCGAAAAATACAGCTTCCGTCCGACAGGCACTTAAAGCAGCCGGTGCAAAAATCGATATCGTACTTGCACAAAAACACTTCCTTTACGCAGGCTCCCCCGCTCTCCGCGCCCTTTAGCGCTTCCCTTACAAGCGCGGCCGTATTGCCGTTATACCTGGGACTACTTATAATGCCGACCACCTTAAAATCCTTCATGCAGCGTCCCCCCTCTCTGCTCCGTCAGTTCCTCCAGACACTCTTCCGCCCATCGGATCAACGTTTCCAGGCTTAGATATGCCCTGCGGAGAATAAACCTCCAGTATATTTCCTCACCGTTGAACAGCTTCATTTCTTCAACATATCTCTCGGATATTTTATACAGGCTTTTGATCTCTTCCAGCTGCCCCTGCTTCTCGTTAAGGAAATGCCTGAATTGGGCCGTCAATTCCTCCCGGCTCAAATTTGAACCAAAAAAAATCCTCAGTGTAAATTCATCCCTTTTCTCTTTTGAGAGCTTCTGGGGAAAATTCGTTATCCATTCCTTAAAAGTGGCCCTTCCGGCTTCGGTTATGCTGTATATCCGCTTGTCCGGCCTGTCGTCCTGCGGCTCGATGACGGACGTCAGGTAGCCCTTGCCTTCAAGCGCCCCCAATTCCCGGTATATCTGGCTCAGGCTGGCGACCCAGAAATTATTGATGGACTCGTCAAACATTTTTTTCAAATCATACCCCGTCATCTGTCTGTAGCTTAACAAGCCCAGAACGGCATACTGCAAGGACATCCGCTATTCCCTCCGCGATTCATATTCTACTTGTTATATAATATCCTACTGGTTATATATTATTCCACAGGTTATATATTGTCAACAGATTCACCAAATAAATTTTATCAATGAGGCTTGCCTTACTATCATAAAATCCGTGCAAGACTGACGTCATAAAAGCATTTACCCTTGCAATCACGAAGTTACCTTTTCATTTTACAGATGAATGCATAAATGCCTATTGACTTAAAGCTGACTTTAAGGTCTACAATTTGATTATATATAAAATGAGATCAATCAATCGCTTTACATTAAAGGAGGTAATAGGTATGCAGTACAGAAATCTGGGACGCACAGGCCTTAAGGTCAGCGAAATCAGCCTCGGAAGCTGGCTCACTTATGGAAATGCGGTGGAAAACGATACGGCGGCAAGGACCATCGACCGGGCCTATGAATTGGGCATCAACTTCTTTGACACGGCCAATGCATATGCCGGAGGCGAAGCGGAAAAGGTTGTCGGGGAAGCTCTCGGAAAATATAAACGGGACTCCTTCGTCCTGGCTACAAAGGTTTTCTTCCCGATGGGAGCCGGCCCGAACGACCGGGGGC
>JAEZJL010000134.1 GCA_023415815.1 Bacillota bacterium
TACGAGCACCGATATGCATAGCAGCCATATGTACCATCTGTTAATCAGCGAGTCGGATACGGCAAAGACAGCTCTGGTTATAAACGGCAATTCGATGCCGGACGGCAGGAATGTTTTGAATACGGGCACCAGGAAGGCAAGCATTCCAATGTTCATGAGAAGGGCGAATACAAGCACCAGCCTCGGATAAAAGGTGGCAGACTTGATATTGTCCCTCAGCGCCTTATCCTTCTGCAATTGCTGCGACAGGCGCAGAAGAGCATCGTCCAGCATACCGCCGACTTCTCCGGAATGAATCATCGAAATATAAAAGTCTGAAAAAGTCCCGGGGTATGCGCCGAAGGCCTCCGTAAGATTCATTCCGCCCTCTATGTTCCTGGCTATGCTCTCAAGCGTTCTTTTGAAGCCGGTGTTCTTTTCCTGGCGGGACAGGGTATATAATGCCCTCGTAACGGGGATACCCGCTCTTATCATTGCGGAGAGCTGCCGGCTGAAAAGGCTCAACTCGCCCAGCTTTACCTTTTTTTCAAATTTGAAAAAGCCGCTGCCGGAGGGGGCGCGGTTTTCGCCCAGATCCAGAATCATCAAGCCCATGGTCCTCAGCCGCTGTACTGCGGAATCCGAATCCTCGGCGCTCAATTGCCCTGTGACGGTATCTCCCTGTCTGGTTACGCATTCATAGCTGTAAATACCCATGCATACGCCTCCTTACCACCCGGATTTGTAGGCCGGACCGGAGCTCCGCAGCAGCCTTTCCATCTCGGCCCTGTCGATACAGTAGTCCAGGGCGGCCTCTTTTGTTATCCGACCGCTGTTGTACAGCCGGATCAGGGCGGAGTCCATGGTCTGCATCCCCAATGCCTGTCCGGTCTGTATCGCGCTGTATAGCTGATGCTCCTTGCCTTCCCGGACAAGGCTGCGGATCGCGGGCGTGTCCACCATGTATTCAACGGCGACCACCCTCCCCTTTCCGTCGGCCAGCGGTATGAGCTGCTGTGAAATAACGGCCCTGAAAGAGTTTGCAAGCTGCTGTCTTACCTGTTCTCTCCGTTCGCTCTGGAAGACGTCGACTATCCTGGTGATCGTCAGGGGAGCTGTCTGCGTATGCAGTGTTGAAAATACAAGGTGCCCGGTTTCCGCGGCGGTCAGGGCGATGGATATGCTCTCCAGATCCCTCATCTCGCCTATCAGTATCACATCAGGATCATGCCTCAGGACATGCCTCAGCGCATTCTCGAAGGAATGCGTATCCGTTCCTATTTCGCGCTGCCTGACGGTTGAAAGCTTGTGCCTGTGCAAAAATTCTATAGGGTCCTCTATGGTCACAATATTAAGCCGCCGCTCATTGTTCAGAATATCAATGATCGAGGCCAGCGTCGTAGATTTGCCGCTCCCCGTAGGACCTGTCACAAGCACGAGGCCTCTGGACAGATTGCATAGCTTCCTTATTTCCTGCGGCAGGCCAAGCCTGTCGAACTCAGGTATTACGTAGGGGACGGCTCTGAAAGCCGCGGCCAGGCTTCCCCGCTGCACCATGATGCTCCCCCTGAATCTCGCAACGCTTGGCACGGAGTAGGAGAAGTCCAGCTCAAGGCTGTTTTTCAGCCTGTTCCGCTGCTCTTCGTTCAAAATGCCGTACAGCAGCGTTTCCAGATAAAGCGGCGAAAGCACGGGATAATCCTGGGGGATTATCTCGCCGTTCAGCCTTATGGAGGGTCTTGCGCCTGCCACAAGATGCAAATCGGACCCCTTTACCTCGACAGTGAGTCTCAGGAGCTCTTCCAGCCCGACGGGATATTGGGCGTCGCCCGTTATTTCCATGCTACAGCCTCCGGTTTTCCTGTTATTTCACTTGCTGAATCAAAAATAACTCCATTTACGGGTGGTCAATCAAATCGATCATATCGCGTATTTTCTTGATATTATCGGGAGTGTCGTCAACCCACATTATGTAGTAAGGCGTCTTTCCATCCCTTGAAACATTGTCCGATATGTATATGTTTGCAAGAGGTATATTCAAAAGCCTTCCTATCAGATCCTTCCGTTTTATAAGCTGACTCGAGACGCTGGAATAATCCACCGGGACCCTGATTTTCTGCCCCTGGGCATCCAGATCATCCAGTATACTTCTTATTGTTCCGGCCATATCAAACGGACACTTCACCAGAAGCTCGCGAGAGAGCTGAGGGTAGTTGAGCTTCATGGTCCGGACGCCCTCAAGGGACATAAAATCCAGCCTGGAGGAAGCATCCGCAGCGGAAATGTTTTTCAAGGTATATATCAGGAACTGGCTTTCATCGCCGTTATCCGAAACATCCAGCTTTGCAAGCAAAAGCTGCAGGTCCTGGATATCCTTTTGCGTGCCCTCAAGCCATAATGTCTTCTGACTGGAAGCGACCTTGTAGATATGTACGGGTAAGTTCAGCTGGGAGGTAATCGTGAGTAATTTGTCGTATGTAATGTACTTCGTTTTATACGAAGACATATTGATTGCCTCGCCTGCGCTCTGCGGTATGTCCACCTGCGTCACAAGCTGATCCACGTCGGACTTTGCCTTCTGCGGGCCGTTGACCCAGAGCACCTTCCGGTTCGTGTCCACGCTGATGGTCTGGACAGGGATTTCCAGCTGGCTTATGAGCTTTTCCAGACTGTCGGCGGTGATATACTCCAGGTACAGAGGGGTCAGGTCAATGGCGGACTTGACTTCGCCGTTTTCATTTTCGAAATTCTGGGCCTTGTCAAGCGCTATTATGATTGAGGCGACTTTAGAAAGCGCCTGGGGAGTGCCCTGTGCCCAGATATAGCTGCTGCTTTCGTCCAGTGTGATCTTCTGGACGGGGACGCCCAGCTTGTCCAGCTGTTCACCCAAAACCTCCGGCGATATGTAGTTGACCCTGAACCTCGTCAGCGCCATCTGGTTGAAAAAATCCTTTTGGAGCTTCTGCTGGCTTCCGACAATGATCATGTTTCCGTCCTTAAGATAGTCGAGCTGTGCTCCGGCGCTTTGTATAAGAAGCTCAAGAGCCTTCATCGGGTCTACATCCTTTGCAGAAAACGTCACCCTGACAGGCGTGTCCAGGTATATTATGCTGACGCCCATACTTATGGCAAGCGTGGAAAGGACATCCCTGATATCAGCGTCAACCATATTGACAGATATAAGATCTTTAGCGTTCGAGCCACTCTGCGTCTTACCGTCATCCCCCGTCTCGGCCCTGACTCCGGTGAAATCAAATGCTCCGCCCTGAATGGTAAGAAAGACTGCGAGCAGGAAGCAGAAGGCGGCCCTGTACAAAAGCTTGCCGGAATTAATTTTATTGTTTTCCATCAAGGCATCCTCCTAGTTTGCGGCAGTCTGGTCTTTTTTGGGCTGCTCAAGCTTTACGGACACCTCGCGGTCTCCGTCCTTCAGCCTGACCTCATTTGACGCTACGCTTTCTACCGTCATTCCCCCTTCGAGGACATCGCCCTTTTGAAGCACATAGGACCTCCCGCCGCTCTCAATAACGGCCATGTCCTTGCCGCCGCCGGTCAAGACCCCGACCAGCTTCAGCGGCCCGCTGAAGGGATCGTTTTTGAGCGTTTCGGAAGAGCCTTCCTTGCCGCTGTCAGTACCCTTATCTGTGGGCCTTTCGGTCTGAGGCAGTATCTCCACCGGATTGCCCTGAAGGCCCGGGTTTGTGCTCTCAGCCAGCGCAGGTACGGATTCACCGGGCTTTGCGACTCCGGGATTTGAATAGACGATCAGAACGACGACCACTAAAATAACCAGGATCGGGATAGAAAAAGCCAAGGTCCTGTTTTCCCTGAAAAATCTTTTAAAACTGCTTTGACCATCCTTTTGCGCCATATGACATAATACCCTCTTCCCAAAATACATGTAAAAAAATTCAAATATTCTATTTATAAGAAGCAATTATCCGGTCGGGATACCCAACAACTGAATACGGAAAAGATGCTGTTTTGGAAGTTTGCACCTTATCAACAGCATATATTGCATGACCGAAACTAAACACGGCCTTTTCTTTAGCACATACTTAATTAGTTTTGGTGATTTATATTCTACATTACTACAAAGCTCAACTTTTTTCAACGTTTCTGCGAAATGAGCAGGAGATGACTCCCCTGCTCATTCCATATACATAAATCATTTGAAATTATCGTGTCGATTGCTAAATGAAAACTTTACTATCTATACACATAACATATTTGTTTATAGTTTTAATTATATGTTATTTAACTATCTTGTAAAAGAACTGGATTCATGGCTTCGTAAAATTTTAGATGACTAAACAGGAGAACCCCCTTTTTTTACGGTTTTGTTGTACTTAATGTGCTTCCATTTAAATAATAAGTACCTGCTGTTTTACCAGCAACCCCTGCATCTAAAGCTACTGAACCTATGAATCCTTTGGCTGCAGCATTAGCAACAACAGAGTATGTTCCAGGTTTAATGCTCGAATAACCATTAATGTAATTAGGCATTCTTGTAGTAATTTCTGTAGTTGACCATCCGCCGGATGGTTCTGTCTCAGATGATTGCATGCTTGCGATTGCACCATTAATTGTTCTTAAATTGGCAAGGACTGCACTTTCTTCCGCCTTGTCAGTTACATTGCTATACACAGGCACAGCAATAGCAACCAGAATACCAATGATAACCACAACGACCATTAACTCGACTAGCGTGAAACCCTTCCTGTTTTTTTTCATCGTCCTCAAAAAATGAGCATACATAAAAACGCCTCCCAAAATAAAAAAAATAATGTGTTAAAATATAGTATATTTTGATATTATATCAGAAATAAGGCTTTTGCAATACATTGTTTCGGATTTACTCAAATTTTACGCAAAAAAAGCAGCCTAACTGACACATCAGCAGGCTTTTTTTGAACTTTTGTGTTTGGATTGAATCAATATTCAATTACTTTTGTACATTCACCCTTTTTTTGTCATGAAGTACTTTGCTCCTGCGGCGTTCAACAGTAAATCGTAGGCGGCGTTTATTTTATACCATTTTCCTGCTTTTCTGTTGTACATTCCATTCCGGCATGACAGCCGTCTATGTTTATTGCACAGCGCTTTTTATCGGCGCCGACGTTATTCCGGGCAAACAAAAAACTTCCCTTTCGGTAACTGGCTGCCATTTTACAGGCCCTCTAGCTTTGCGTCCCGGACTTTCGTGCGGTTTGCCGTTTGTCGTTGAAAAGTTTAAACTACAGCTTCATAATAACACAAGTTTATACAAAAATCAACATTATTTTTACATATTTAACAGAGCGGAGCTTCAAAAATTAAACTTCTTAAAACTTTATCATTGTAGCTTTGAGCACTCCGTCGATCTCGCTCAGCCTGCGCAGAACATCGTCGCCGACCTCCTGATCCACACTGACAAAGGAAACCGCCTTTTCGCCCTTTCTGTTGCGGCTCCACTGCATTGCCGCGATGTTTATGCTCTGAGCTCCCAGCTCCGAGCCGATCCTGCCGATGATACCGGGCTTGTCGATGTTCTGTATTGCCAGCACATAGGGGCTAGGTTCGAAATCCAGCTTGTAGCCAAAAAAGTCGACAATTCTCATCTCCTCTTTTGCGAATATCGTTCCGGAAACGCTCAGCGGCCTGCTCTTGGTGATGAATTTCACCGTTATGAGGTTTGTGTATTTGTCCAGGTGGGAGCTTTTGCTCTCCATCATCTGTATGCCCATGTTGTTCAGCATCAGCTCGGCGTTCACATAGTTGACCTTTTCCTTGATGATGGGGTCGAGGAAGCCCTTGAGCACCGAGAGGGAAAGCACCTTCGTTTCCTTGTCCGCAAGGTCGCCGCTATAGATTATTTCTATCTTTTGCACGGTCTCCTTCTCGGCCTGGTAATAGATCTTTCCGAGCATTTCCGCAAGGCTTATATACGGCCTCAGGCCGTTCAGGTCGGCAACCTTCATCGGGGGCATGTTGACCGCGGCCACCATCCCGCCGGAAAGGGCTTCGGCAACCAGCTTGGTAACGGCGGTGCCGACATTGAAGTTGGCCTCCTCGGTGGACGCTCCGAGGTGCGGGGTTATAATAACATTGTCAAGCTCCAGCAGCGGGTTTTTATAATCCTGCTCCTCGGGCTTTTTATCATAGTTCGGCTCCGGGTCGAGCACGTCTATGCCGGCTCCCGCGACCTGCCCCTCCTTCAGAGCGGTGTATAGCGCCTTTTCATTGACCAGGCCGCCCCTGGCAGCGTTTATGATTCTGACGCCCTTTATGCATTTCTGAAGCTCCTTTTCGCCGATCATACCGTAGGTCTCGGACGTTTTAGGCGTGTGCAGCGTTATCAGGTCGGACTGGACGAGCAGGTCGTCAAGCGTTTCGCATTTCTCCACTCCGTACATTTTGAATTTTTCATCGGTTATATAGGGGTCATAGGCAACGACTTTCATATTGCTGCCCTTGAGCTTTGTGGCAACGATCGAGCCTATCCTGCCCAGGCCGATAATGCCTGCGGTTTTTCCGTCCAGCTCGTTGCCCAGGAATCTGCTGCGCCTGAAATCGCCTCTTCTGGATGCCGCATTGGCCTGGGGTATATTTCTGAATACGGCGTAGGCAAGTCCCACCGCCAGCTCGGCTGCCGCCATGATGTTGCTTTCAGGGGTGTTCACGACGATCACGCCCTTTTGGGTGCAGGCCTTGACGTCGATATTGTCTATCCCGTTGCCCGCCCTGCCTGCCACCTTCAGGTTCTTAGCCTTTTCCACCAACTCGGCATTTACCTTTGTCACGCTTCTTACGATAATGGCGTCGTAATTTTCTATGATTGACAGCAGCTCGTCATGTGAAATGCCGAACGGGGTGTCGACCTCAAAGCCCTTTTCCCTCAGATATTCTATACTTTCCTCGGCAATCCTCTCGGTTATGATTATTTTCATATTACGCCTCCCGGTTCAAAATTGTTTTAATATGCCGTCTATCTCCGACAGCAGTTCTTCCACCTCGCCGACAGTCGTATCGGCCATATGCGCGATTCTGAAGGTGACCTCCTTCAGGTCGCCGTAACCGTTGGATATCGCAAAGCCCCTTTCGCCCAGCTTTTTGTTGAGCTCCGAGACGCTGATCCCCCTGGTGTTTTTAATGGTTGTGAGTGTGTTTGAAGCATATCCGGGCTTTGGGAAAAGCCTGAAATTCTCGTCGGCCCAGGCGCGGACGACACCGGCCATGGCGATATGCCTTGCGAACCTGTTTTCAAGTCCTTCCGCAAGTATCCTGTCAAGCTGGTAGTCAAGCGCAAACATATGCGACAGCGAAGGCGTGGACGGATACTGGTAGTCCTTCTTCAATATGTAGTTGTAAAGGTCCAGGAGGTCCAGGTACAGTCCCCTAAATTCCACCTTTTTCGCCGCCTCAGCAGCCTTGTCCGAGAAGGAGCATATGGCCATTCCGGGCGGCAGTCCGAGACATTTTTGCGTGGAGGTGATGCAGATATCGACCCCCAGCGAGTCGACCTCGATCCTCGTGCCGGCCAGCGAGCTTACCGCGTCCATGCACCAGACGACCTCAGGGTATTTCCTCATTACTTCGGCTATTTCATCAACAGGATTCATAACTCCTGTGGAGGTCTCGTTGTGTGTGACGGTCAAAAGGTCGTATTTTCCGGTCGCAAGGGCTTTATCCACCATTTCCGCGGTGGTAGGGCTTCCCGGCTCCGAGGTATACAGATCCGCTGGCACTCCGTTTGAGACCGCCATCTTGTGCCACCTGTCGCCGAAGGCTCCCACTGAAAAAACAGCCGCACGCTTCGTGGTACAGGAGCGCACCGCTCCCTCCATGAGGCCGCTTCCCGAAGAGGTGGAAAGCAGTATGGCGTTTTTGGTGTACATGACCTTGCGCATCTTTTCCGAGATGCTTCTCTGGAGGCTTGAAGCATCCTTTGTCCTGTGGCCTATCATGGGTTCGGCCATTTTTTGCAGGACATCCTCCCTGACCTCCACGGGTCCGGGTATAAACAATTTCTTATGCATTTGTCTCCTCCCAAAAACAAAATCCCTGGGGCATCCGGCCCCCTTGGCTTCCGGTGTATTTCACGCCGTGAAATCACCCGCAAAAGTAAAAGGTCAAATCCGTAACCGAATTGACCTCTATATCCATACAATAAATGCATGTATCGAAAACTCTGTCCTTTTGCCTGAGAGATTATGGCTTTTCAGCCTTGCCCCTTCGGCGCCGTCACGGTCTCTCCAGAGGTCCGTCCTGATAAGGTCGCACTTACCTTCCCCATCATTCATCCGCCTGTATTCAGTTAAAATTTAGATTTATTATAAAATTCGGACATAAAAATGTCAAGTGATATTTTTATACCCTGCTTTTCATAAAAAATTCCGCATCAGATCCTCGAGAGTATCGCGCCTTCTGATGAGTCTTGTGCTTCCGTCGCGTCCGATCAGTACTTCTGCGGGCCTGAGGCGGTTGTTGTAGTTGGAGGACATGGAATAGCCGTAAGCTCCCGCGTCCATAACGCCTATAACGTCGCCCTCCGCTACCTGCGGAAGATTCCTGTCCTTGGCGATGATATCCCCGGTCTCGCAGATATTGCCGACGACCGTCACCTGCCCCGCGGCGGCCTGCTTCAGCAGCGCGCCGTTCCTATAAACCTCCAGGTCGTGGTGGGAGTCATATATCATGGGCCTTGCCAGCACATTAAAGCCAAGGTCGGTGCCGATATAGGTCTTCCCGTAATTGTTCTTGACTGCATATACCGTCCCCAGCAGGACGCCGCTTTCGGCAACTACATAACGCCCGGGCTCCATCTTGAACATTATCTTTTTTCCATAGCTGTCGGTCCATTTGTCCAGCAGCTCGGAAAGCCTGACCCCGGTATCGCCTAGCGAAAGCCTGTGCTGGCCCTCCTGCTTGCGGTATGGTATCCCGAAGCCCCCGCCCATGTCAACGAACTCTATATCCTCGAACTGCGCGGCAATGCCGAGCAGCGACTTAACTCCCTCAAGGTACGGATCCGGCTCCATGAACAGGGAGCCTATATGCTGGTTGATGCCGGCCAGCTTCAAATTATACTCCTTCAGTACTGCCTTGACTTCGGGGACGAGGTCCATATTGACGCCGAACTTTGTATTTTTTCCGGCGGTTATGACCTTCTCATGGTGCCCCGCGCCCACTCCGGGGTTGAAGCGGACGGCGACCCTTCCGCCCGGATTAATCCGGCCGAAAAGCCTGAGCTGAGAGATCGAATCGCAGCTGACAAGCACGCCTCTCTCAACGGCATATGTCAATTCCTCCGCCGATACGTTGTTGCCCACATAAAAGAGCTCCTCAGGCCTGAAGCCCGCCTTTAACAGGACATATATCTCTCCGGGCGACATCGCGTCCGCATGCAGTCCCTCTTCTCTTACTATTTTCAGCAGCTCAAGGTTCGAATTCGCTTTTATGGAATAATTGGATACGAAGCGCGGGTAGGACAGCAGGCCCGCCATCTCGCGGCATCTTTCCCTCAATATCTTCTCATTGTACACATAGAGCGGGCTCCCGAATTCCTTTACCAGGGCCTCAGGGTCTGTCGAGCCGAAGAAATTATTCTGTTCCGTAAAGTAGCTTTTCATAATAAGTACCTCCAATTGTGTTATGATGATGGTCCTTCTATTTCATGTCTGCCCGTTTTTTATCTGTATGAGCCTGATTTCGTTCGAAAGGGAATCCTTTGTCAGCTGGACCAGATTCCTGCTCTTCGAATACAGGCAGTTTGCTTCGCCCGTCACGCCGACCTCGCCGGTGAGCACATGCGCCGAATCCACGATGAGGCGTATCTGGCCGGGCTGCTTCTCGTTGTGGTAAATGACCGCGCCGTCCATCGTAAAGCCGGGCGAGGTTATGATTACCACCTTCAGGCCCCTGTCCCTTGCAGCCGGCAGCTCCCCCGCCACATAGGCCAGCTCTGCCGGAGAGGCCGAAATATAGATCCGCTTTTCGGCATGCCTTAGCATATGATTCATTTTGTTAATGACGTTCTGCCTGCCTGTTATTGTATAATACGGATCTCTGACAGCCTCCCGTGCAGGAATATTTTCTTCGATGAACCTGTAAACCTCTTCAAGACCCTTCCTCAGGTTGAATACCAGTTCTGCGGCGGGAACGGCCGCATACTTGGAGGGATCGCCGTCGATGCGGAGCGCGCCTCCCTTGTCAACGAGCCCGGCGAGTCCCAGGTAAGCGTTCGAGCGCGGTATGTTCGATATCTTTGCCGCCTCGTAGCCCGTGAGCTCGCCTTCCCGGCAGAGGGTGAGGTACAGCATGGCTTCATGCCTTGTAAATCCCGCCTTCATGAGACTTTCAACCATATCCGCGATCACCGCCCTCGTTCTTAGTGGTTTTATTTAGTACCACTATAATATAGTGCGCAAAAAATGTCAACGAAAATCTTGGAGCCTCGGGTTCTTTCATTTTCCGCACACCTGATGTCCTGTCAAATTGTCTGTAAAAATACTGGTTAAATCGAAGCCCCAAGATTTCTGCAATTTGGTCTGTACCGGATGCCAAATAAAAAAAGCCGCAACATGCAATCACGGCTTTTGATATCGATATATTCGGGTTTGCACACCCTGTAGGCTGCATGTGATAACGGGTATCATACCCTGTGGCTGCGATTTATGGGTCGGGAGTCTTGGCAGGCGCCTGGGCGGGCGGCTTGGCCGGTGTTTTCGCGGTGCTTGCAGGCTTTGTGCCCGTCTTTGATTTGTCGCTCTTCTTTGAGGCGTCCGTCTCCGGCTTCTTGAACTTTATTGTTTTAAAGCCGTCCGCGTCGCCGGTTTCGTCCTGCTTGACGACGGGTGTTGAAAGGAGCGGCTTTTGCAGAAGGCGCGCATCGCTTGCAAAATTTATCGCCATAATGACAACCATAACCGCTATGACAAGAGTGCCTATTGTATAGTAAATCTGGATCAATCCTGATGCTTTACGTTTACTCATAACTACCACCTATCGTATTCTGCCTGGCAATCAACCAGTTCCGCGTATTAACCGTATCGGGGTGCAGCAAGCCGCCTTTTGCAAGTATGGATGAAATTGTGCCGTCTATTCCTATGAGCATAGCCCTCGTCAGATCCTTGAAGGCCTCCTCCCTGATGGCCTCCACGCCGGGAAAGCTCCTTGCCGGCTCAATGTAGTCGGCCAGAAAGACAATACAGGCAAGCAGGCTCATGTCAGGTTTGCCCATCGTATGGCTGCCGATGGCGTCCAGAACAGCCGGAGAGCTTACGCAATATTCGTCGCGTGCCAGAAAGGCGCCTACCTTGCCGTGTAAAAGCCCCGGCTGAATCATCAGAATCGTATCCGGGACTATGGCATATTTTGTACAGTAACGCAAAAGCTCCTTTTTGCTGCAGTCACGCGCACAGTCGTGCAGGAGGCCGGCAAGCGCCGCCTCATCCTTGTCGGCTCCGTACCTCTCGGCCAGCTCCGCCGACACGTTCATGACATTTACCGAGTGTATGAACCGTTTGGGCTTAAGCGTCAGTTCAAGTTTCTTCCTTATATCTGAAAGCTCCATGCTTTGCTGCCTACCTTCACGTGGATAATGTGACTGAGTCTTTGCTACGGACTTTGAGGGTTGCGCGGCCTCAGGTCTAATTCAAAAAGGGACATTTCTAACTACAGACTTCGAGGGTTGCGTGGCCTCAAGTCTAGTTCAAAAGGGGACATTCCTTGCTACGGACTTTTGAGGGTTGCACGGCCTCAAGTCTAGTTCAAAAAGGGACATTCCTTGTTACGGACTTTGAAGGTGTGTCCCTTCACCTTACAAATACAGCTTGTTTATACTAATATACTCCTCCACGCTCTCGGGAACAAGGTACTTTATCGACCTTCCAGTATTTACACGCTCCCTTATGGCGGTTGACGAAATATCGATCTGGGGCGCTTCAACCAAGCTTACCGAAGCCCCGTACCGTTCCTCCAGCCGCGCTATATCCTCTTCGACGGAACCGCTGCCGCAGCCCGGCCTTTTTACGGCTATAAAGCTGCACATGCCGAAAACCTCGCTAAACCTTTTCCAGGTTGTCAGCTCGTTTACGATGTCCGCCCCTATAATAAAGTACAGCCCGGTGTTTCCGCCAAACCGGCTCCGCAGGGAACTCAGCGTATCCACCGTATAAGTGAAGCC
>JAEZJL010000276.1 GCA_023415815.1 Bacillota bacterium
GGCTTTCAAACATCAGAAAGGTCATAGCAAAGGCAATGCACCAGTCCCTTTCTTCAACCGCACAGCTAACGCTTAACGCGTCCTTCGACGCTTCGGACATCCTGTCTTACAGGAAGAAGCTCAAGGAAAGCAAGGACGAGCTGGGTCTCGAAAACATAACGCTCAACGATATCATCCTGTACGCGGTCTCCAGGGTTCTCAAGAACCACAGGGAGCTGAACGCGCATTTAGTCGACGATAAAATGCTTATATTTCACAACGTGAATCTCGGCCTTGCGGTGGACACCGACAGGGGTCTTATGGTGCCTACCATCTTCGCCGCGAACCTGAAATCACTGAATGAAATATCTAAAGAGGCAAAGCAGCTGGTGAAATTGTGCCAGGCGGGAACAATAAGCCCCGACCTTATCAAAGGCGGCAGCTTTACGGTGACCAATCTGGGCACGCTGGGCGTTGAAAGCTTCACTCCTGTTTTGAATCCCCCGCAGACAGGCATACTCGGAGTGAACGCAATCGTCCAGCGGGCAAGGGAAGCCGGCGGGACATATGAATTCTATCCGGCGATGGGACTGTCGCTGACCTTTGACCACAGGGCCGTCGACGGCGCTCCCGCGGCGCGGTTTTTGCAGGAGCTTAAGAGCAGCCTTGAAAATTTCAGCGTTATGCTGGCAAAATAGAAGAGAGGGGTGAGAGCATGATATACGACTTAATCATCATCGGCGGCGGGCCCGCCGGTTATCTTGCGGCCGAAAGGGCCGGACACGCGGGTCTCGGCGTTCTCCTGATCGAAAAAAGATATGTAGGCGGCGTCTGTCTGAACGAGGGCTGCATTCCGTCCAAGGCGCTTCTATACTCCGCCAAGCTCTGCGATGGAGCCAGGCACGGGGAAAAGTACGGCGTCACGGCTGAAAAGGTTGTTCTGGATCATGAAACCGTCATCGGCAGGAAGAACAAAGTGGTGAAGAAGCTCGTGGCGGGCGTGAAGGCCAGCTTGAAGAAAAACAATGTGACGCTTGTGGAGGGGATGGCCTTGATAGAGGGCAAATCCGAAGAGGGCTATCTTGTCGGAGCAGGCGGCGAAACCTATGCAGGAAAAAGACTGCTGATTGCTACAGGGTCCGTACCGGTCCTGCCTCCGATACCCGGAATGAAGGAGGGCCTGGAAAAGGGCTATATCCTTACAAACCGTGAAATCCTCGATTTAAAAGCCGTGCCCGCCTCGCTTGCAATCATCGGCGGCGGCGTGATCGGCCTTGAAATGGCCTCCTATTTCAATTCCGCAGGCAGCAGGGTCACGGTCATAGAGATGCTCGACCATATCGCGGGAAACACCGACCGGGAGATTTCGGAAATCCTGTTGAAGAATTATCAGAAAAAAGGTATTGAATTCAAGCTTGGCGTTAAGGTCACTGAAATAAAGGAGAGCTCGGTCGTGTATGAGGCAGGCGGGCAGGTATATACGGCTGAAGCCGAAAAGGTGCTTGCCAGCGTAGGAAGAAGGCCTGCGACCGAAGGCGTAGGTCTTGAGAAAATAGGCGTGGAGCTGGAGCGCGGCCGTGTGAAAACCGACGACAGGGGCAGGACGAATGTCCCCGGAGTCTATGCCGCAGGGGACGTCAACGGCTTCTCCATGCTGGCCCATACCGCCTACAGGGAGGCCGAGGTTTGTGTCAACAACATGCTGGGCAAAAAGGATATCATGAGATACGAAGCCATACCGTCGGTCATATATACGAACCCTGAGGTGGCCTGTGTCGGCGAGACTGAGGAATCGGCCGCACAGAAGGGCCTGGAATTTGATATGGCCAAGGTTTCCATGATGTACAGCGGAAGGTATATGGCTGAAAACGAAGGCGGAGACGGGATCTGCAAGGTGCTTGTGGACAGGAAGTATAAAAAGCTGATAGGCGTCCACATGATCGGCAACTACGCATCGGAAATCATATACGGCGCGGGACTTATGATCGAAAGCGAGCTTCGGGTCGACGACATAAAGGAGCTGGTCTTTCCGCATCCTACGGTCAGTGAAATAATAAGGGAAGCAATATTTGAACTTTAACCGTGAATCATATAAGAAAAGCGAGGATATCGATATGCCAAAATCACAATTCATAAACCCTGACGATGTAAGGAAGAGCGGCTGGATAAAATTCGCCGACATACCGGTAAACCAATATAACAGGACCGTTGAGCAGGAAAAGGAGAATTTCGCCATCGGCGATTTTCTCAGGATATTCAGGGACATGGCCATCATACGCGAATTCGAAACCATGCTCAACTCCATAAAGACCACCAATGAATACAACGGCATCCAGTACAACCATCCCGGACCGGCCCACCTTTCGCTGGGGCAGGAGGCTTCCACCGTCGGACAGGCCTATATCCTGGACAGGGAGGACTATATCTTCGGCTCGCACCGGAGCCACGGAGAAATCCTGGCAAAGGGCCTCTCGGCAATCGAAAAGCTCGGCGAAAAGGAGCTGCTTTCAATCATGGAGGGCTTCTTTAACGGGGCGGTGCTCAAAGTTGTCGAGGGCAGGCAGAAGAACATCGGCAATGTCAAGGAGCTGGCGGTCGATTTCCTGATCTACGGCACGCTGGCGGAGATATTTGCGCGGGAAACCGGCTTCCACAAGGGACTGGGCGGCTCCATGCACGCCTTTTTCACCCCCTTCGGGATTTACCCGAACAACGCTATCGTAGGCGGGTCGGGAGACATTTCGGTGGGGGCGGCGCTGTACAAGAAGATAAACAAGAAAAAGGGCATCGTCATTGCAAACATAGGCGACGCTTCATTGGGCTGCGGACCTGTCTGGGAAGGGCTCTGCTTTGCCGCCATGGATCAGTTCAAAAAGCTCTGGGATGGCGAATACAGGGGCGGACTGCCGCTGATCGTCAATTTCTTCAACAACCAGTACGGCATGGGCGGACAGACCTGCGGCGAGACGATGGGCTACGACATGCTGGCGAGAGTGGGGGCCGGTATAAACCCCGAGCAGATGCACGCCGAGCGGATCGACGGCTATAACCCGCTGGCTGTCATCGACGCAATGAAGAGAAAGAAAAAAATACTCGAGGAAAAGGACGGTCCGGTGCTGCTGGACACACTGACATACAGATTCACGGGACATTCTCCGTCCGACGCCTCAAGCTACAGGACCAGGGAGGAAATCGAAGCATGGATGAAGCATGATTCGCTGCTCAGCTACAGAAATTCGCTGGTCCAGGCCAAGGTTGCTTCGGACGCCAGCTTTGCCGCCATTCTGGAGGATGTGAAGGAGCTTGTGACAAAGGCTTGCAGGCTGGCTACGGATGACAGTCTGTCGCCCAGAATGAACCTGGTGAGCAGCCCGGCAAGCATCGAGAGCCTGATGTTCTCCAACCGGAGGGTTGAAAAAATGGAGGAGCGCGAATGCGAGGTGCTGACGCCCAAAGAGGAAAATCCGAGGGTACAGCAGATAGCAAAAAAAATCAGGGCCGGCATCCAGGACGGTAAACCGGTTTCAAAGAACAAGGCGTATAATTTCCGCGACGGGGTGTTCGAAGCGATTATTGATAAATTTTACACCGACCCCACTCTGGTCGCTTACGGCGAGGAGAACAGGGACTGGGGCGGCGCATTTGCCGTTTACAGGGGGCTCACAGAGGCTCTGCCCTACAACAGGCTTTTCAATTCGCCCATCTCCGAGGGTGCAATAGTGGGTACGGCGGTCGGCTATGGCATGTGCGGCGGAAGGGTCATCGCAGAGCTGATGTACTGCGACTTCCTGGGCAGGGCCGGAGACGAAATATTCAACCAGCTGTCCAAATGGCAGGCCATGAGCGCCGGAGTCCTCAATATGCCTGTGGTGCTTAGGGTTTCGGTAGGCTCGAAATACGGAGCGCAGCATTCCCAGGACTGGACCTCCCTTTGCGCCCACATTCCGGGGCTCAAGGTGGTGTTCCCGGCGACGCCCTACGACGCCAAAGGCTTGATGAACAGCGCGCTTATGGGCACGGACCCGGTAGTATTCTTTGAAAGCCAGAGGCTTTACGACATGGGCGAAATGTTCCATGACGGTGGAGTGCCGGAAGGGTATTACGAGGTGCCCATAGGCGAGCCGGATATTAAAAAGCCCGGAAAGGACATAACCTTCCTGACGGTGGGCGCGACCCTGTACCCGGCATTGGAGGCCGCGAAAATGCTGGAGGAAAAATTCGGGATATCTGCCGAAATCATCGACGCAAGGACCATCAATCCCTTCAACTACGAAAAGGTGCTTGAGTCCGTTAAAAAGACGGGTAAAATCCTTCTGGCAAGCGACGCCTGCGAAAGGGGTTCGCACCTTAAGGATATGGCGCAGACCATCAGCGAGCTGGCCTTTGATTACCTGGACGCACCTCCGGTGGTGGTGGGGGCGAGAAACTGGATAACCCCGGCATACGAGCTCGAAAAGTTCTTTTTCCCGCAGCCGGAGTGGTTTATAGACGCAATCCATGAAAAGATAATGCCCCTTAAAGGGCATACGCCCCAAAACAATTTTACTGCCGGCGAGCAGCTGAGGCTTAACAGGCTTGGAGTCTGAGGATTGAGGCAGTCAGGGTACGGAGGGTGGATTCATGAGTAATGAAAGACAGCAGCATATACTGGAAATGTTAAGGCAGAAGGGCGAAGTTCAGCTTCAGCAGCTCAAGGACTTCTTCCCCGGGGTTTCCGTCATGACCCTGAGGCGCGACCTGACGTACATGGAGAATGAAGGCTACCTCATAAGGACTCACGGCGGAGCCGTGAGCGCGAACAGGGTGGCCTCCATCAGCGGCGACGAGGATGCGTATTCCAGAAGGGTGTCCGAGAATATCGAGGCAAAGCTGAAAATTGCGGACAAGGCCCTTTCGCTGGCCGAAACAGGAAGGTCGATGTATTTTGACGCCGGAAGCACGGTGATGTGCCTTGCAAGGCTTCTTCCGGACGACGGCTTCAACATTGTCACCAGCGGCGCGAATACCGCGCTGGAGCTCGTAAAGAAGCAGAAGACCTCCGTCGTGTCGCTTGGCGGCCTTATAAACAGGAACACGCTGTCGGCCTCCGGCCCCAGCGCCATGGCAATGCTGGATTCCATAAACATCGACGTGGCCTTCATGTCCGCATCCGGCTTTTCGATGGAGAGTGGCTTCACCGTTTCAAACGTATACGAAAGCGAACTGAAAAAGAAGGTCGTGAGCCGTTCGAAAAAGGTGGTCCTGCTTATGGATACGGGAAAGATAAACCGGAATATGACCTTTACGTTCGCGAATCTGGAGGCGGTCGACATATGGGTGGCCGAAGGGCCGCTGCCGCCCGAGTTGCAGGAGCAGGCGAAAGCCATGGGTGTACAGGTGCTGTGAGCCTGCAAATCATATGCTGCAAAAAAGATTTGAGATAAGGAGTTAATGATTTTTTGCAAGAAAATATAAGCAGCACAAGTGAAAAAACGGATAAACCATATTTTTACATTAAATTTTTATTGCAAAAGTAGAAATACTAAAATATAATAGCAATGAAATCCGTTTTATAAGAGCCAGTACAGGAGGAGCACCTTATGAAGGCGCGAAACATGATTGTACCGGCAAGGATGCTTGGCCTCAGCTCCGTACAATGACCTTAGAGCATATCGACTCGGTGATGCTTTGTCCGGAGCCTAAACGCCAGAAGTAACCGATGCCGTAAAAATGAAAACGCAGTCCGCCAGACCCGTGTATATGGTCTGGTATGTTTTCTTTTGCATGCATCCTTACCGGCGTCCTCTATAAAACAGGTTGTCAACATACGTCAATAACCGCATTCCCGTCTATACGGGATGCGCGTATTTGCTGCATGACACAGGCTGTGGACGGTATCACCCGTTCCACAGCCTTTTCTTTGGATTATTTGACCAGAAGTCAAATACGTAAAAATCGGACGGTTTGATTCACCGATTTTGCCTCCTCCGGAACAGCTGTGGATATGCCCCGGGTCATTTTTCTTTGTGCAATCCGGCAATATGCCGAAAGCACAAAAACGTGGGGACAGATGTCCCCGGGATTTCACGAAAAAAACGCACAACGTTTGGGAGGAATGGAAAATGAGCTTGCTGACATTGGAGAATATAGTAAAGGAGTACAGAAACAGGAGCGTCCTGAACGGCGCGAGCCTGAGGGTTGAAAAGGGCGAAAGGCTTGCGCTCACAGGTCCGAACGGCTCGGGGAAGACAACGCTGATCAGGATAGCGATGGGGCTCGAGTTCTGCGACAGCGGGAATATAACGATAGCCCGGGGCACAAAAACCGGTTATCTCTCACAGGAGCTGTCCGGGATGGACACCGCCGCCGCAGAGTCGGAAACGGCAATACATTACGATAAGGTCATCCGGCTTGAACGGAAGCTGCGCGAGGTCGAAAAGCAGCTTGAATCCGCCGCCGGGGATTCGGCCGGAGACGGCTGCCAGCGGCTTCTGGACGAATATGCGAAGCTGCTCGAGAGATACGAGGGGATGGACGGCTATTCGATAGAAGCCAGGATAAAGGCTACGCTGATGGGGTTGGGCTTGAAGGCTGAGGCGCTTTCAACGCCCCTGGCAAGGCTGAGCGGCGGGGAAAAGATGAGGGTTGCGATAGCAAGGCTGCTGCTTGAAGAGCCCGACCTGCTCATACTGGATGAGCCCACGAACCACCTGGACATACAGGCTACCGAATGGCTCGAGGGCTTCCTGAAAAGGTTTGGAGGCGGGGTGCTGTTCGTTTCGCACGACCGCTATTTCCTTGATCAGGTTGCCACGAGGGTCGCGGAGCTTGAGGGAGGAGGCGTCATCGAACGCAGCGGCAGTTACTCCGCCTTTGTTGAGCAGAAGGAAAGGATGCGCGAATTCGCACTTAAGGAGAAGAACCGGCTTGAGAGGGAGATAGAGATCGAAGAGAAAAAGGCCCGGTCGCTCAAAGGGGAGTCGGGCCACCGGACAAGGAACATCAGTGCATGGAAAAGCCGCGAAAAGATGGTCGGACGGTTGAAGGAAAAGCTCAGGGAAAACAGGGAGGAGGTATCCCATAGCCAGCACCTGCAGGGGACGAAGGCTCCGAGGGTCGCGTTCAAGGATGCGAGGCACGTAAGCGCGGAGGTCGCAAAAGCGGTAAACCTTAAAAAGGCCTTCGGAGCGTCGGCGCTTTTCGAAGGGCTTGATTTCCTTATAAGGGGCGGGGAACGAGTTGGAATCATAGGGCCGAACGGCTGCGGAAAAACAACCCTCCTGAACATCCTCCTGGGCAGGGACGAGGATTTCGAAGGCCTCGCAAGACTCGGCCACTGGGTAAGGCATGCGTACCTGGGGCAGGAAATAAATTTTGCGGATGAGGAAAGGTCCATACTGGAGGAGATACTTGCACTGAAAGAGATGCCCGACAGGGAGGTACGGAATTTTCTTGCGGGCTTCCAGTTCGTCGGCGACGACCTGAACAAAAGGATAGAGGTGCTCAGCGGCGGAGAAAGGGTAAGGCTGTATCTTGCCTGCATCATGCTTATGGAGCCCGACTGCCTGGTGATGGACGAACCGACGAACCATCTCGACATTGCCGCAAGAAATGCTGTTGAAGCCGCCCTTATAAACTTTAAGGGCACTCTGATAGCCGTTTCGCACGACAGGTATTTTCTAACCAGATGCGTCACCAGGATACTGGAGCTCGACGGCGGCCGGCTGAAGGACTATAAGGGAAATTACGAATTCTACAGGCTCGTCAGGAGCGGACCGGATGGGAACGGCGCTATCGCTGCCGGTGAAAGGCGGCCGAAGGGAAGCAAAAGGAAGTACGTGCTGCACAGCCCCGCTCGTAAGGCCGTACCGGAAAAAACCGACAGGACCAGGGTGGAAGCCGACATATTCAGGCTCGAGGACAGGCTCAAGGAGCTGGAGGCGAGCTTCGGCACGGAGGCGACTCCGGAGGTGTATATTGAACATGCGAACACGGCGGGAGAGCTTAAAAAGCTGTATGAGCTGTGGGAGGAATCGGAGGAGCCTTAGGGCGGGCGCCTGCGGTTTGCGCTATAAATAAACACAGGCGCACCGGCCCCCCTGATCCCTGTACATTCAAAGGCCTCCTGAATATGCCCGGACAAAAGCACCCGAGGGCGTCGGACCCCTTCTTGATCTTTATATATCCGACATTCTGCCGGATTGCCTTGAGAAATATTTTGTCGAAGAAGTCAATTTCATTTTCGTTGAAATCGACTTCTTTGCATTGATATGGTAAAATAGCGATGTTATATAAATGCGAAGCCGGAATAAATATTGCATTGAATGTCTCGGGGCGGCTTAAACAATGATGAAAAGAATAATTGCATTTTGCTTGCTTATAATTGTTATTTTATTTTCAGCTTTTTATATAAAGGACGCTCTCCTTTCATATAGAGAAGCATATAACGCAGAAGCCGCCGGGTATACGGG
>JAEZJL010000289.1 GCA_023415815.1 Bacillota bacterium
CTATAGGAGATTACGAGACGGAGGACGGACGACTCAAGGACAAAGGCGTGAATTCCGCGGTCAATGCCGTCGCCTCCTCCTTCCGCCTGGAGGATACCCCGGAAGCCGCGGCGCGCGCAGCCGCAGGCGAGACAAGGAACAGGAAGATAGTTTTTATCGAAGACTGGCTGAAAACAAACATTGATCCGGAAATAAAAGTGGCCTCGGCAGAAAACACCGCGACAGACGGCAGCATTTACATAAAGGCGGTTTTGGGGTCAGGCGGCTATTACAGGGTCAAGCCTGATTTCGAAAAAGGAACGCTGGAACTTCTGAACAGCACATTGACAAGCACGATCTTCAAGACAGGGCTCGACAAGCTGAAAGCGGCATATGAGAAAAGGATAATTACCGGCGTTAAAACGGATGAAGCCACGATGATGATAAGCATAGACAGCAGTGTAAGCAAAGGCTCCCCGACCGTCACAAGGACATACCGCGTGAATTTAGACTTTTCTGAGGACGGCCTCAATTGGGAAACCGTGCGGGCCGACCATGCCGGGGAGCTCAAGCAGGAATGCAGGTCATTTCTAAGCTTGCTCCTTTCTGCTGAAGCTGATGTGCAGTTCTCCGGCGACGACGCCTTCAGGGATATTGACGCATATGAGCGGAACCAGGTTGTGTTCCGTACGCTGGTACATGTACGGTACAGCAGCATTGACGGTTTTTTCGTGCTTGAAATCGACCCGTCGGGCGACGACATACAGGCAATCTCCTTCAAGCCCATGGAAGCAGTGCTCAAGGAGCTTGGCGGCAGGTACGGCTACAGCCGGAAGGGCTATGTAATCACCGGTTTAAGCTTCGACGACAAAAGCTTCGTGCTCAGGCTGTCGCTTGAATCCAAAAAAAACGGGGCCGCAAAAACCGAGGATGTAAAGATTCTGTATAATAAGGAAAAAATGGTTATCGACTACGAAAAGCAGTGAGCAATATATTCAGCTGTTTTGAATATTTTTAGTGACAGCTTTTATAAAAACCTGCCGCATTTAATACGCCGAGGCTTTGTATTTTTTTAATGAAGAGTCATATAACCATTGGTCAATCGCTTTTTTACTGAAAATATAGACTTCGTTTATTTTTACATAGGGCAGTCCTTCAATCTTATTTTCCCGTATCATTCTCTCAAATACATCCATGTTTTCGCCATTCATTCCTAAATAATCAGCAAGCTCATACACCAACATCGAATCCTTATTGCCCATAGCCTTTTCGATACCGGATAGATCCGCATTTATGTAAGGAATGGACGGCGCCTGGACTTTTGCCATATAAGCGTCTCCTATTAATTTGGAAGATATGACCAACGAGATAGCCACTGCGATCCCCGCAATGATAATACCCGAATTTTTCATGTTTAAATGTTCCTCCTACACGCTCAGGCTTGTCCGCTATTTATCACTCCAGTATATCTTTCTCTGTCGAAAATCCTATGCGTCAGAAATTTACCATCCATGATAATATTGGATGTTCCACATTTATCATGCCCCACCTTGTTTGCCGCTTACTTTACCGGCTTTTTAAGATTCTCTTCGACTCTGTATTTCACTATTCTGCCGATCAGCTCAAGGGGCAGCGGCTTGTCCAGGGGAAACTGCACTGCGCCTTTTGAGCTTTTATAGGCCTTAAGCTCTTCTTTAAACGCCTCGGTACCGCTTGGCGCCGGGTAAAATCCGATATGCTTTTTAAATGCGGCAAAGTAGACCAGATTTCCGTTTAATGTGAACGCCGGCATTTGATAGCTTATCTTTTCTTTTGCTTCAGGTGCAATTGATTTAATAAGGGCCCGCAATTCCTCCAGCTTTTTTTGAATCTCAGGGGGGAAATCCTTCACATATTCGTCGATAGATGCATATGTCTTTTTTTCACTTTCCATTTTTACACCTCTTTTTGATGTCCTTTCCTTCATATTTTATTATACCAGATCCTATGCTTCAATATGTTTTTGCAAATAAGCACAGGCTTAATACAGGCTGTGCCAAGCCGTCCGGCATATAAAATGGAAGCAGCGGCATTGATATAATGCTATATCTCGGAAACCTATAAGTCAAGGCGCCTGCCCTTCGATTATCCCGTCCGGCGCCTTTGGAAGAAAAATATGTACCTTTGCCGCATGCTCTTTATCAATAGGCACCGTAAAGAAAAGAAAATTTTTGTCTCCGAAGTCAAGGAAGCCTTTGATATTCACTCCTTCAAGCAGAGACCTTTGAAGGGGGCAGTCTTCATGCACCTTTTCGCTCCCGATGGCCTGGAAGCATGTCATTCCCCGCATTTCAACGCCGTTGCTGAACTCTTCCGCGAATCTTCGGTTATGCCACACGACCTGATATTTTTTGTTTACTATCATAATGGAAAGGAAGGGCGAACTGATCAGTTCCTGCCCGAGCTTATCCAGCATTTTTTCCGGATTGTCCATCATTATTACCCCTCTTCAATAAATAGAAAGCTCTTTGAATCCTGTTTCCGCATGAATCTGTTTCTATAAAATCTGTGCCCCTGATAAAATTATTCCTCTCCAGAAGCTTTACCGACTTTAAGTTATCTGGGTCGGGCAGGGCTTCTATCAGTTGAAGCTTCATGCCGTTAAAGCCGTAATCGATCACGGCTTCCACGGCTTCCTGCATGATTCCCCTACCCTGCCATTCATACATCAGTTCATAGCCTATTTCAGCTTTGGACTGTTCCACGGAAATATTCCAGAAGCAGATAGAGCCGATCAATTTGTTATCTTTTTTAAGAGCAATGCCCCATGTGATGGATTCACTTTTGCCGATGTCATCGTTGAGCTCCCGCAGCTTCTGCCGGGCGCCTTCATAAGTCCTGGCCTTTGCGCCGTAGTGCACCAGCAGCCTTTCGTCGGACTTCAGGATAAAGAATTCGTCCAGATCCTCCTCCGTTATGCGTCTCAGGTTCAGGCGCTCTGTCGTCAGTTCCGGAAACGGGGTAAAATTTATCCCATGCATTGATCCATCCTCCCGGGAATTGTTCGATTGCGTAATAGAATTTTACCATAAATAAGAAATCATTTTCCACCAATTTTGGGGACAGTTCTCCAAAACAAGTACCTGTTTTGGGGGGACAGTTCTCTATTATCGATAATTTGTTGAGGGACAGTTCTGCAAAACAAACATTGTTGCATATTGAAGAGCTGTCCCTCAAGCTCTCATCTTCCGACTCATAGGGGACAGTTCTGCAAAAATGAGCAATTTTAATTATGAAGAAGTGTCCCCGTTAATTATCCCCGTTTATTATCTCCGGCTGTTACTAACTTTTTTCCGCTGTTACAGATAATCCGACCGGCTCCTTTCTGACAGAAAAATGTTTAATTCCAGTCTTATTGAGTATTGCCTTTATCTCATCTATGGTGTATGAGGCATTAAGCGAGGTAATAAAACCAGGGATCATTTCCCTGGGCTTTGTTGACATTTTTATAAACTTTCTCATCAACGGGTTCATATCCCTGCGCAAATCGCTCACAAATAACTTTCCGCCCGGTTTTAGCACGCGGTATATCTCTTCGAATACCCTTTCCGGGAATTCCCATTCGTGCAAAGAGCCGTTCGAAAAGGCGGCGTCGAATGTGTTGTCCTGGAAAGGCATTTTTATCGTTGCGTTGCCGTTAACATAAGAAACTCTCTCCTGCAGGCCGTACTCCCTGGCATTATTTTCGGCCGTCCTTATCATTTCCCGGCTTATTTCCAATGCCGTGAGCTTTGTCCCTGTCGTGTTCTTCAACCACTCAAGTCCTTTGATCCCGGGCCCGGGCCCGATTTCAAGCACATCGCCACTATTTATTCCGGAACTGATCATGCTTTTCGTTTCGATCCATCCTTTGTCTCTCATGAATTTCGCAAATTGATTGAATAATTCAACGCTGTACGTGCCCTGAATCCCGTGATCGGTTTCTGGAATCCTCTTCATGACCATATTCATATACCCCTTAAACTTTAATATCTCTTGCGAGAAAATGGACCCAGTCATTCTCCTTTTGTACCTCTGATATCAACTCTTTCGTCGTTTTGATTTCAGCTTCAATTAAAAAAATGTTGTGCTTTACCGTCGTCAATCCCAAAGCCGGGATCTGAAAATCCGACTGAAGCCGCTTTAGTTGCAAATTTATACCGTTTAGGAACCCTTCAAATTTTACAAGTCTTTCATTCAGGATTTTCAATGCCTTCTCCTTCTCTATATGGCACAGCAGAATGGCTGCTATATTGAACTTGACGGCGTCAAGCTCAATGCTTCCGAGATAATCCACAATGGAGTCATATAAAGCTTTTCTGCCTTTTTCCGTTATTGTGTATATTGTTTTTTCCGGCATGTTTCCTTCTTTCCTGCTCTCTCCCGTTATGTACTTCTTACCATATAGGGTCCTTATCGTGGCATATACCGAGGACGCCGCAACAGGAAACCATTCGCTGATATGTATGTAATTCAGCAATTTTGTTATTTCATAAGGGTTTAAAGGCTTTTCGTCAATAATCCCTAAAATCAGGGTGTGTACTTTTGATAGCATGATGCTCTCCTTGTATACTACTATAATGTTATAGTAATATATTTATATATTATTTTATTGCAAATGTCAATACCTTTGAGGGACAGTTCTTCAAAACGAGTATTATAGCGATAATGGAGAACTGTCCCCAAGCTTTTGAAGAAGTGTCCCCGTTGATAAGGGACAGTTCTTCTAAACGAGCACCATCGCGATAATGGAGAACTGTCCCCAGGCTTTTGAAGAAGTGTCCTCCGTTGATAAGGGACAGTTCTTCTAAACGAGCACCATCGCGATAATGGAGAACTGTCCCCAAACTTTTGTAAAAAGTGTCCTCAGTATAAAAAGGGACACTTCTTCAATTGCTTAAAATGAAGAAGTGTCCCGAAAAAACAAAAGCGGGGTTTCCCCCGCTATGTTTTTATAATCCGCTTGCCAGGTAGGCGTCGATGAATTTGTCTAGCTCCCCGTCCATCACAGCGCCCACATCGCCCATTTCGCAGTTGGTCCTGTGGTCCTTTACCAATGTGTAAGGACAGAATACGTACGACCTTATCTGACTTCCCCAGGCTATATCCATCTGAATTCCCTTGAGATCCTCAATCTTGTCCTTCTGCTCGCGCTCCTTCAGCTCCATAAGCTTCGACCTCAGCATTCTCATTGCCGTGTCCCGGTTCTGGAACTGAGACCTCTGGGTCTGGCAGGATACGACGACGCCGGTTGGTATATGGGTTATACGGATGGCCGACTCGGTCTTGTTGATATGCTGGCCGCCGGCTCCGCTCGAACGGTAGGTGTCTACCCGGAGGTCCTCCGGATTGATATCGACCTGGATATCGTCGTCCAACTCCGGCATGACCTCTGCCGATGCAAACGAGGTATGCCTTCTGCCCGAAGCATCGAAGGGGGAAATCCTTACAAGCCTGTGTACGCCCTTCTCCGACCGGAGATACCCGTATGCGTTTTCGCCTATGATATTTATCGTCACGCTCTTTATCCCCGCCTCATCGCCGTCGAGAATGTCCAGCGTGTTCACAGTAAAGCCATGGGTTTCCGCCCATCTGGTATACATCCTCAGAAGCATCTCCACCCAGTCCTGGGCCTCCGTCCCTCCGGCCCCGGCATGAAGCGTCAGTATTGCATTGTTCTTATCGTACGGCTTGATAAGGAGCGTCTCAAGTCTGAGCGCCTCAAGCTCTTTCCTTAGCTTTCCAATACCTTCTCCAATCTCGGGTATGACGCTGGCGTCCTGCTCTTCGAGCCCCAGGCTGTTGAGCGTTATCAGGTCCTCGCAGTCGCTTTCCAGTTTGGTGATCCTCTCTACCTTGGTTTTAAGTCCTTTTGTCTTCTGGAGTATCTTCTGCGAGACCTCCATGTTATCCCAGAAACCGGGCTCGGCAGCCTTGTGCTCCAGCTCCTCTATCTCAGTGTTCAGTCTTGCGACGTCAAAGAGAAGCCCCCATTTCGTCGATTGCTGTCTTCAGGCTTTCAAGCTCCACTTTGTATTGTTCCAGTTCAAGCATTCTTATCAACTCCTTAAAATTTTAATTTGGTTAAATCGGCTCCAGCGTCAAAAGAGGACATTACCCGGCGCCGGGTCTGCCGGCGGAAAGGCGTGTCCCCTCACATTATACCAGTCCCCGAAAGGAAATGTCCATATCAACTTCTGCTGCCTGTGATGTCGTAAGTAAATATAATCGCCTCGGCTATGGACTTCATGGACATCCTGTTGTCCATACTCTTCTTTCTCAGCCTTTCATACGCGTCCTTCTCGCTCAGGCCTTCCCTGTCCATCAGTATCCACTTGGCCCTCTCGACCGCTTTACGGGTCTCGTAGTTTTCGGTCATTTCCCTAAGCTTCTTCTCAAGCTCAAATACCCTCTTATAGCTTATAATCGCCATTTCTACCGTATGAATAAGTATATCCCTGTTGGGAGGCTTCGGGCATATGGAAATCACGTTGGATTTTTCGATCAGGCCCTCGATCGAAGCACTGTTGTAATCGCCGAGTACGATGCAGGCACAGAGCATTTCATCGTCGATTGTATCGAGAATCTTCTTGTAATCTGCAAGCTGCGTACCCATATCCACCACAATGAAGTCGGGGTGGTAGCTCCTGACAAGCCTTATAAGCGAAACGGCGTCGCCGCAGTTGCCCAGAAAGTTGTATCCGCCCGGATTCAGTATGTTTCGTACCGATATCTGTACGGGATTTTCAGAAGCAGCTACAATGTATTTTTCTCCGGCCATTCCAAATACCGCCCTTTCAGCAATGAAATCAAACGCAGCCCTCAACGGCTTAAAAACAAAAAGCCCCCCATATGCACAGCAAACACATATTGAAAGACCCCATCGTCATTTAATAATATACCAAATAAAACGTATAAATAAAAGCGGTTTTCTAAAAAGTTAGTCTGCCTCTGATACAATTTTATTTTCACAATCTGCAACATCCCGGATTATTTCCTTCATATTTAATCAGAAAACATGCCGCGTAATCTATAATTATTTGTCCCGCCTGTTTTTTTGCATTCTTAAAATAAATATATTGCAATATTACATTTCTGATGTTATACTGATGTAAAATTACAGTGACGAATTTAAGTGAAGGCGCTTATCCGGAGATGGAATATCTCTTGATATTGCGCCTTTTTTATTCCCGGAATCCCGCCGTCGTGATTCTGTTCAGGTCTTCCTGTGATTATCAAAGCCGATAATTAAAACCTATTCTTTTCACTGTAAATTCTAAATTTTAAGGAGTGGTTTTATGAACAAAAAGTTACTGGGCGTCCTGATAGTTATGCTGATGGTGGTGTGCCTTCCCCTGGCGGTCTTTGCCGAAGGCGAATCGGCCGTTGACACCGGAGACACCGCATTCATTTTTGTTTCCACAGTATTGGTATTTATAATGACCCCCGGCCTGGCCTTCTTTTATGGCGGCATGGTAAGAAAAAAGAACGTGCTCAACACGATGATGAATTCCTTTGTCATCGTCGCACTGATATCGATCCAATGGGTGCTGATAGGCTACACCATCGCTTTTGGCCCGGATAAATTACATCTGTTTGGCGGTCTGGACTGGATAGGCCTGAACGGCGTGGGCATGGAGCCGAACGCAGACTATGCGGGCACCATTCCCCAATCCCTTTTCGTATTATTCCAGATGATGTTCGCAATCATCACACCGGCTCTCATAACCGGCTCCTTTGCGGAAAGGATGCGTTTCCCCGCCTTCCTCATTTTCATACTTCTCTGGGCCACGCTTGTTTATGACCCGCTGGCGCACTGGGTATGGGGCGTAGGCGGCTGGCTGAGAAATCTCGGAGCCCTTGACTTCGCAGGCGGTACCGTAGTCCATATAAGCTCAGGTACCGCAGGACTGGTAGCGGCTCTTGTTCTCGGAAAACGCAAAGGCTACAGGACAACGCCAATGGTGCCGCACAACATACCTTTTGTAATGATAGGAGCGGCATTGCTCTGGTTCGGCTGGTTCGGCTTCAACGGAGGCAGCTCTCTTGCGGCAAACGGCCTGGCGATGAGCGCTTTCCTGGTAACAAACACTGCGGCCGCTGCGGCTGCGCTTTCATGGGTGCTGATTGAATGGCTGCACCGCGGCAAG
Organism: Bacillota bacterium; assembly: GCA_023415815.1. Taxonomy (GTDB): domain Bacteria; phylum Bacillota; class Clostridia; order Acetivibrionales; family DTU013; genus JAEZJL01. Next base: position 8,148 of record JAEZJL010000289.1, read on the forward strand.
CCTACCTTGCTCGGAGCTCTGACGGGAGCGGTCATAGGTCTTGTCGCCATAACGCCTGCCTCAGGCTTTGTAAGCGTAATACCCGCGATCATAATCGGTCTGGTGGTAAGCCCCCTGTGCTACTTTGCGATAAGCTATGTAAAGGCAAAGCTGGGCTACGACGATTCGCTTGATGTTTTCGGCTGCCACGGTATAGGCGGTATCTGGGGCGCTCTTGCTACAGGTATATTTGCCAGCAAGGACGTCAACCCCCTGGGCAACAACGGATTGCTTTTCGGAAATCCCGCACAGCTTGGCATACAGGCTCTCAGCGTGCTTGTCACCCTGGTGTTCTCGGGAGTGATGACGTTCCTCATACTGAAGGTCATATCATTGTTTACGAGCCTGCGCGCTACCGAAAAGGAAGAGGATGAAGGACTTGATATCGCCCAGCATGGCGAGGATGCATATCCCGACTTTGCGACACAGGAAAGTCTTTTAATGTGATGTGCGGCATGTTATAATCATGTTATAATATAACCGGAGGTAAAATTTATGAAAAAAATAGAAGCGATTATACGCCCCGGCAAACTGGAAGAAATCAAGGAAGCCCTGAACAAGTACAACATCCACGGTCTGACAATCAGCCAGGTGATGGGCTGCGGCCTTCAAAAGGGCCGGAAGGAATTCTATCGCGGGACAGAGGTCAACATGAATCTGCTTCCGAAAATAAAGATAGAAGTCGTTACCAAGGATGAAAATGTCGAAGAGATTATCTCGATTATTTGCAAGGAAGCCAAGACCGGCGAGGTCGGCGACGGCAAGATTTTCGTTTACAACATTGAAAATGTCGTAAGGATCAGGAC
>JAEZJL010000409.1 GCA_023415815.1 Bacillota bacterium
CATGTGGTGGGAAATGCGTCCCTGGAGGATGTCAACTACATCGAATTTGTGGCAGGGCCGAACAGCGACGGTTACTCCTCTATTGCCATTGATGCGCTCAAGCTTTTGAAGACCGACGCCGCGGAAGCCGACGCACGCTTCAGCCCGAACCTGTCCGGGTCCGGACAGTCCCCGATATCGGGCGGCGCGTTAGCGGGCAGCAATGCGGGCTCCCCCTTGACAAACGACACTTCAAAGCTGCCTGCGGCGCTCTCCAGATTTTCCGCGGCCGGAGCGGATGCTTACTACGGCGTGGAATTCACCGAGGACAGGCTTGTCAACAGGATAGAGGCATTCTTCTACTACAACCCGACGGAAGCCGGCTCGGAAAACATGGTAAAGCCGACAAGCTTAAAGGTTGAATACTGGTCGGACGGCAAGTGGAAGCCGGTTTCAAATCCGGTATTTCAGCCGATCAAAGCGTCAGCCAACCTGAACGCCGTCACCTTCGATATGGTAGACACAAAGAAGCTGAGGGTGGTGCCGGTTGTCCCGGCAGGCAAGAGCTTCGGCATATACGGCTTTAAGGTATACAATACCCTGAACTTCATAGGAAATGCCTTTGGAGACGACAACAGGGAAAGAGATGCATCCTCCTCCGTCTCCGTGACCCCGAATATTCAAAAGGTCGGCATACTGCTGAACAAAAAGATACAGGGGACCGCTCAGGTACTGACGGATTTGATCATGGGGCTGTACAATGTTGACGGGAACAAGATTACGGGCGGACCTCTGAAGCTTGTGACGATTCCGGTCGAAGATGTCAGCTCCGGCGCCGAAACGTTGATAGACTTTCCGTATAATGGCCTGGAGGTAGGTAAGCGTTATGCGATAGCCGTATCACAGGAGACAATCGGCACGGATTATACGGCCGACCATTACACATGGCCGACGATGACTTTGAACCTGGATGAATATTTCGGCAAGGTATACGACATGTCCACGGGGGACTCCACGCATGAACCTTTAGGCACAGGCTGGCTGAAGGTGTACATGGACAAGAAGACGATAGATTATTCGCACAGCAAAAAAAGCGGCGGCTATGGCGTCGGACAATCAGACGAACCCGGACGCTACCAGACCTTCACGGTGCCTGCGGACGATGTCTTCGGCACGATGGACGGCAGCATTTCCGAGGCTGGGGCATGGAGCACCGATGGAATTGAAGGCGACAGCCACTGGATCGAGTACGATATGGGTAAGCCTCGAAGCATCAATACGGTGCAGATTTATTTATCCGAAAGCTCAGCCGTTAAACTGCCTGCAAAGCTTTCTATCGAGTACTTCAACGGCACAGCCTGGAATCCGCTGGCGAGCTTTGACGGCGAACAGGTCGGCGAACGCATAAGATTCAGCAGCAAAGACGACATTTCAGCCAGAAAGCTTAGAATTTCCGTTGACGAGCAGCCCGGAACGGCATCGGGCATACGCGAGGTGGAGATAATGAAGTGCTCTGCCTCCGAAGACCCAGGTACAGACCCAGGCACGGATCCAGGTACTGATCCAGGTACAGACCCAGGTACTGATCCGGGTACGGACCCTGGTACAGACCCAGGAACTGACCCGGGCACTGATCCAGGCACAGACCCAGGTACTGATCCAGGAACGGACCCTGGTACAGACCCGGGTACTGATCCGGGTACAGACCCAGGCACAGACCCAGGTACTGATCCGGGTACAAATCCGGGTACAAATCCGGGTACAAGCCCAAGTTCAAGCACAAATACGAATACAAGCGCCGTCAAGGACAAGAAAGTCACGGTTTCAGCCTTGAAGGGGGAGCTTGACAGGGAGCTGGAGTCGGAAGGCTCGGTGACGCTGGACACACCTTATTGCAATATAACAATGCCGGGAGAAGCGTATGAAACACTCGCCCTTATGCCCGGGGAAAGCCTTACGATAACAATTGAGCCCTCCAGCCTGTCGCCTGACGGTGTATTTGGGTGCTATGATATTGTTATAAAGGCAGGCAGCCGCAGGATAGAGAGCTTTGGAGACAACAACATCATCCTTTCGCTGCCCTTTGAAAACGGGACGGGGCTTCAAACCAGTGCGCTTGCGGGTGTTTTTGTCGATGCGGACGGGAAAAGTCATCTGATACCGTTGTCCAGCTACAATGCCGAGCTTCGGAAAATGATGGTGGCGACCAATCATTTAAGCACCTACGGTATCGCATATAAGCTCAAAGCCTTTAAGGATTGCACGGGGCACTGGGCGGAGGATTATATCGCCTTCCTTGCGGCGAGAGATGTGGTAAGCGGAATGAACGGCGGGATATATGCCCCGGATAGGGCGATCACCCGCGCTGAGTTTGTTCAAATGCTGTCCGGTGTAACGGGCGCCGATCTTGGTAAATACAGTGACTGCGGATTTAACGACGTGCAATCCGGCGACTGGTATGCAGAAGCGGTAGCATGGGCTGTCCGTAATAATATAGCCGGAGGCTATGACAACGGTAGCTTTGGTCCGAACGACAATATCACACGCGAGCAGGCGGCTGTCATGCTTGCAAACTTTGCAAAGGCTATGCGGCTGCAGCAGACGGCAGTTACCGGTGAACTCAGCTTTACTGACGCGGATAAAGTTTCAAGCTATGCGAAGGATGCAGTTAAAGCAATGCAGGTGTTCGGCATCCTCTCAGGCAAGGGCAATAATATCTTTGACCCGCAGGGTACGGCAACAAGGGCCGAAGCTGCGAGGATGACGGCAGAAATAATTAATGCGGCAGTTTACCGGAATTGATTTTACTGCAATGCAAGGACAGGCCGGGGCTCCAAAGCCCCGGCCTTGCTCCTGTTGCAGAGCGGAGATTTTCAGCCTTGAATCCGTTAAATGTATAGTTTGCCGCATATTTTTATGAACGGACTGGAGGATTTAGACTATGGTGGTTAAAATGGCGCTTATAGGCGCAGGACAAAGAGGAGCCGTGGCATATGGGCCATATGCCCTGGAGCATCCCGATGAGGTGCAGTTTGCAGCGGTAGCCGAACCGGATGCAGAAAGAAGGGAATATTTCAAAAAGGCTCATGGTATAAGCAGTGATATGTGCTTTTCAACCTGGCGGGAGCTTCTTGAAAGACCCCGCCTTGCCGATGCCGCCTTAATATGCACGCAGGATAACATGCATTACGAGGTTGCCATGAAAGCGCTTGAGCAGGGCTACCATATACTGCTGGAAAAGCCCATGTCTCCGGACCCGAAGCAGTGCGTTGAAATTGGAGAATACGCCGGAAGGTACAACAGGATCTTTTCCATATGCCATGTACTCAGGTACACGGACTTTTTTAACAAAATAAAAGCGCTGCTGGACGAGGGTAGGATCGGAAGGCTCATTTCCATACAGCATAATGAGAACGTTGCATACTGGCACCAGGCTCACAGCTATGTGAGAGGAAACTGGAGGAATTCCGCGGAATCCAGCCCGATGATACTTGCCAAATGCTGCCATGACATGGATATCATGCTTTGGCTGGCGGGAGCGGATTGTACGAGGATATCCTCTTTCGGCTCTCTTACCCACTTCAAGAGAGAGAATGCGCCTCGTGGAGCGCCTTTAAGGTGCACCGACGGCTGCCCTGCAGAAAAAGAATGCCAGTATTACGCTCCTAAAATATATCTTACCGAAAGCACAGACTGGCCGGCATCGGTCATAAGCAATGACACAAGCCCTGAAGCCCGCAGCCGGGCGCTGAGGGAGGGACCTTACGGAAGATGCGTGTATTACTGCGATAATGACGTTGTCGACCATCAGGTAGTAAGTATAGAGTTTTCCAATGAGGTCACGGCGGCATTCACAATGTGCGCTTTTAGCAATGAATGCAGCAGGACGATAAAGCTCATGGGCACAAAAGGAGAAATACGGGGCGCAATGGAGAAAAACGTGATCGAGGTCACGGATTTTTTAAAGAATGAAAAAGAAACAATTTCCCTTTCCGATACGAATGGAAGCAACGGCCACAGCGGCGGGGACAGAGGGATCATGTCCTATTTTGCAGGTCTCGTGCGAGGTGGGGGAGAGAGCAAGAGCCTTACCGGCGCCGATTTGTCCGTACAGAGCCATTTGATGGCGTTCGCCGCCGAAAAATCAAGAGTGGAAGGGAAGGTTATCCGCCTGAAAGAGTACTGGGAAAGCCTGAGGGCCTGATATAAAGCAACTCCCGGTCTAAACCGGCCGGGACGCTTCTGCCTACCTTTCTATGGGATAAACAATAGTAGCCTAGAAATTGACCGGGATTTGAAAAGGCTGAAGCAAATCTGTGGAATACGGATTTGCCTCAGCCTTTACATCTGGCTGTTCCTTGTAAATACCTTCTATCCGACTGCCGTGCTATAGAGAAGCAAGGCATGAAATCAATCTGCTTTGACCTCCGTCCAGATCCTGTTGTACTCCTTGTTTATCTCGTCGCCGGGGTATTCGAAGATTTCGGAATTTTTCAGATCCTCCGCAGCAGGATAGGCATTCTTATCGGAGACGAGGGCCGGGTCGAGCATCTTCATGACCTCGGTCTGGGGCGTCGAGTAGCCGATATAATCCGCGTTATTGAAGGCAGCCTGGGTGCTGCACATGAAATTGATGAACTGCTCGGCTTCCTTCTGATGCTTGCTCGTCTTGGGTATGACCATGGCGTCGAACCAGTAGTTTGTGCCTTCCTTCGGGATCGCATATGCCAGGTCTTCGTTCTCGCCCATGCAGTAGTAGGCGTCGCCCGACCAGACGACTGCCAGGGCAGCTTCGCCGCCGATCATCTTGTCCTTGACCTCGTCCACCACGTATGCAAGCACAAGCGGCTTCTGCTCGATAAGCTTCGCTTTGGCGGCTTCGAGCTCGTCAAGGCTTTTGGTGTTCATTGAAAAGCCCAGCATTTTAAGGGTTATGCCGATACTGTCCCTTTCGCTGTCCGGGATGAGTATCTGTTTTTTGTACTTCTTATCCCAGAGTATCTTCCAGCTGTCGACGGGTTCGTTGACCATGGTCTTGTTATACAGGATTCCGACCGTACCCCACATATACGGGACGGAATATTCGTTGTTGGGGTCGTAGGACAGGCTTTTAAAGCGATCCCCGATGAATTTGTAGTTCGGTATGTTCGACATGTCTATTTTGTTTAGCATGTCTTCGTCCAGCATTCTCTTTATCATGTAATCCGAAGGGATGGCAACGTCATAGGCCGCGCCCCCGGATTTTATTTTCACATACATGTCCTCGTTGGTGGTGAAGGTTTCGTAATTAACATTAATATTTGGATATTCCTTCTCAAAATCTGCGACGGTGGTTTCGCCGATATAGTCCCCCCAGTTGTAGACGCTCAGAGTTACCCTTTCGCCGGAGCCGCCTCCGGTTCCGCAGGCTGTCGCCGAAAATGCCAGCAGCAGCGCCGCAGCGGCCGCGAGCAGTGTCCTTGCTTTTTTCATCTATCAGTTCTCCTTTCGATATAAAAAATATAAACTTATCTGGACGGCTCAGATCAGATTGGTCAGCTTCGCCGTTTCCTTCGTGTTGTTGCCGGCCGTCCTCCTGTTTATTACAAGCAGCAGTACGAGCACGGCGATGAACATAAGCGTCGAGAGCGCATTGATTTTCGGATTTATGCCGCGCTTCGCCATGGAGTATATCGTTATGGACAGCGTGGATACGCCCGAGCCGGTGGTGAAAAAGCTCACGATGAAATCATCGAGCGAGAGCGTAAAGGCAAGCAGGAAGCCCGTGATGACGCCCGGCATTATCTCCGGAAGGATTACCCTTCTGAAGGCGTAAAGAGGGCCTGCCCCAAGGTCAAGAGCGGCCTCGTACAGATGCTTGTTGAGCTGCTTCAGCTTTGGGAGCACGGAGAGGATCACATACGGCACATTAAAGCTTATATGGGCCATCAGCAGCGTTATGAAGCCAAGCTTAATGTTCATGAATATGAACAGTATCATAAGCGATATGCCTGTCACTATATCCGGGTTCAGGACCGGGAGATAGGTCAGGTTTATAACAAGCGTTTTTTTAATCCTCTTCATATTGTGGATGCCGATGGCGGCCGCGGTCCCCATTATCGTGGCTATGAGCGAGGCCAGGATTGCGACGGTTATCGTGTAATACAGCGAGGACATGATCTGGCTGTCCCTGAAGAGGGCGCTGTACCACTTGAAGGTGAAGCCGTCCCAATGCGCCCTGGACTTTGAGTTGTTGAAGGAAAACACGATAAGGATGAGCACCGGCGCATACAGGAAGGCAAAAATCAAATACAGGTATGTCTTCTTTACGGCGTTTTTCACAGCAGACCACCTCCCATGTCTTCCTTGTCGTACCTTGACATGACGGCCATGCTCAGGAGTATGAGCAGCATCATAATGATCGAAAGCGACGAGCCGAAATTCCAGTCATAAACGCGCATGAACTGCTCCTCAATCAGGTTTCCTATCAAGGTGTACTGGTTGCCGCCCAGGAGCTTCGAAATGACGAAGGTCGTGACCGCGGGCATGAAAACCATGGTTATGCCCGAGACTACTCCGGGAAGGCTCAGGGGGAAGGTTATGCGCCTGAAGACCATAATGCTGTTGGCTCCGAGGTCCTCAGCCGCTTCCACAACGCTGCGGTCGATCTTGCTCATGACGGAGAATATCGGAAGCACCATGAAGGGCAGGAAATTATACACCATTCCGAGTATGACGGCCCAGTCGGTATACAGTATATCCAGGGACGGCAGGCCCAGCGCGCCCAGGAAGGTGTTTATCAGACCGTTCCTTTCCAGCAGCGTCATCCATGCGTAGGTCCTTAAAAGGAAATTCATCCACATCGGTATGATGAAGAGAAGTATGAGAATGTTTTTCCTGGAGGTATCCCTGCCTGCCAGGATCATAGCCACAGGATAGCCTATTATAAGGCATACGAGTGTGCTGATAAGCGCCAGCGCCACCGATCTGACAAGCACCTTTATATAGATAGGCTGCATGAACTTTTCATAGTTCTCAAGGGAAAAGGAGACGCCGGAGGCGTTCTTTACCGTGAGGCTGTAGTAAAGCACAAGAGCCAGCGGGACCAGTATGAATATAATCATCCACAGGATGTAAGGATAGGATATCCATCCCTTTTTCATTGCAGGCACACCTTCTTCATTATCTGGATATCAAAAGGCTGTATGTTCAGGCCGACCTTTGTGCCGGCGGGCTCCATGGCCGTGCTATGCACCGTCCATTTACAGCCGTTGCAGTCCTCGACGGTCATTTCGTAGTGCACGCCCTTGAAGGTCACGGACATGACCGTCCCCTGCAGCAGGCTTTCATTTTCCTTTATGAGCTTTATATCCTCGGGACGGACGACTACGTCAACCTCTTCGTTATCTCCGAAGCCCCTGTCGACGCATTCGAACTGGCGGCACGCAAAGCTTACGCAGTAGTCGCGCAGCATAACGCCGCCCACGATGTTGCTCTCGCCGATGAAGTCGGCTACAAAGGCGTTTTTCGGCTCGTTGTAAATGTCCTGAGGACTTCCGATCTGCTGTATGGTGCCTTCCTTCATTACAACGATGGTGTCCGACATGGTCAGGGCTTCCTCCTGGTCGTGCGTCACGTAAACGAAGGTGATGCCGAGCCTCTTCTGTATGTTTTTCAATTCGAGCTGCATTTCCTTCCTGAGCTTGAGGTCAAGCGCCCCGAGTGGTTCGTCCAGGAGCAGCACCTGGGGCTCGTTCACAAGCGCGCGGGCGATGGCCACCCTCTGCTGCTGGCCTCCGCTGAGGGAGTCCACGGACCTTTTTTCAAAGCCCTTGAGATTGACCATGCTGAGCATCTCGCCCACCTTGTCCCGGATCGCGGTTTTGTCCAGCTTTTTTATCTTCAGCCCGAAGGCGATGTTTTCGGATACGTTCATATGAGGGAACAGGGCGTATTTCTGGAAGACGGTATTGACCCGGCGCATATACGGAGGGACGTCGTTGATGTTTTTCCCCTCGAAAAGCACGGAACCGGCCGTGGGCGTCTCAAAGCCCCCGATGATCCTCAAGGTGGTGGTCTTGCCGCAGCCGCTCGGACCGAGCAGCGTGACAAATTCGTTTTCGCGGATGTACAGGCTTATATTTTTAAGCGCTTCGCTGCCGTCGTATTCCTTTGTTATATTGAGCAGCTCGATGATATTCTGCGGCATTTTTCTACCCCCCGAACATGAAATAGTAATACAAAATCAAAAGCTTGGAGGCGTTGAAACCCAGAGCAGTCTTGCTTCGCTTTTTCCGGCGTTTGCAATGTGGTGTACCGCCGTGGGCTTGAAATAAAAGCTCTCGTCCTTTTTCGCCCGGAATTTCCTGCCGCCTATGTGTATCTGTATGCTGCCGGACAGCACGTAGCCGAATTCCTCGCCCTCATGGGGGTCGTCTGTCTCGGAGGCGCCTCCGGGAGAGAGGATCAGGAGGATGGGCTCCATGCTGTTCTTCTGTGAATCGGGCACGATCCATCGTATCTCATGCCCGAGCTCACGGTTTTCCTTGACGAAAATATCGTCCTTTCCGAAGACGATTTTTTCATCGACAATATCGTTAAAAAAATCCCTCAGGCTCGTCCCGAGGCACTGGAGCACATCGACCAGGGTCGCGATGGAAGGGGAGGTCAGATCCCTCTCAACCTGCGAAATAAAGCCCTTCGACAGCTCGCATCGGTTGGCCAGCTCCTCCTGGGTCAGTCCGTTTTTTATACGGAGCATTTTTATCTTATCGCCTATTTCCATTACGCCACCCATTTCCGAAAGTAACCATTAGCTAAACATTTTGTTTAGACTGACTAAACTACAAAACAATATATTATAAACACAAGCAGTAAATGTTGTCAATAATTATACAGAAAAAAATGTAGAATTTCAGGCGGGCCGGCAGCCCAGTATTTTGCGGGCTTTTTCGAGGTTTTCCAGAGAAGGCGCCTCCACGCCGGAGAGGGGATACGCTTCACCGAGCTTTTCCCATTTGTAGGCGCCCATGTCGTGATAGGGCAGCACCTCTACCTTTTGGACGCTGTCCAGGCTTTTTATGAACTCGGAGGCCGAAGCAAGGTCTTCGTCGTCATCGGTCAGGCCGGGCACAAGCACGTATCTTATCCAGAGCGGTATTCCCCTGTCGGAGACGTACCGGGCAAACTTAGCGATCTTATCGAAGCCGGCTCCCGTAATAAGTCTGTGCTTTTCGTCCGTCATATGCTTGATGTCAAGCAGTATGAGGTCGGTGTATTCCAGCAGGCCGCCCAGGCTCGAAATGTCGGCATATCCGTTGGTGTCCAGCGCCGTATGGATTTTCAGCTCCCGGCAGCGCTTGAAAAGCTCGGTCACAAAGGCAGGCTGCAGCGTGGGCTCACCCCCGGAAACGGTGATCCCGCCTCCGGAGAACCGGATATAGTTCATGAACTTCTTCAGCTCATCCATGACCTGTCCGACCGTGTACTGCCTGCCGCCCTCCGCATCCCATGTGTCCCTGTTGTGACAGTAAAGGCATCTCAGCGGGCAGCCCTGTAGGAAGACCACGAATCGGATGCCGGGCCCGTCGAGGGTTCCGAAGGTCTCGAAGGAATGTATGCGGCCGGCCTCGCTCATGCGTAAGCACCTCCGTCCATAAGCTGCATTATATATAGATTATGAATACTCCGGTGCTTTACGTCAAGACAAATATCAGGAATTCAGTATGTCTATGATTTTAATAAGCTTTTCAATGTAGAGCTTCTGCCGGTTGTCAAGTATCGGGGCCACTACTTTTATTGCTTTGGCCACTTTGCTGAAATCCGTTTTTTTATTCCGCGTTTCCCTTACATGCCCCTTGATTTCCCTGTACGCCCTGCTGTAGCCGCTGCTTTTCTGCAAAGCCTCGGTGAAGGCCCCTCCCCTCATCGCCGGTAGAAACTCGGGCAGCATGTTAAGAATCTCATGGGCGGCCGTCAGCTTATCCTGCTTAACGGCTGCGCTTCCGTCCTCCCTGATATTTGAGCCCAGCATTCCCCTCACTTTTTCGAGCGCAACCAGACCCTTGGTTATATTTTCAAGCGTCAAGGCATTTTCCATATCCGTCACCGTCGCTTCCATTTATATACTTTTATTTTATGTCAAATCTTGCATATTGTTACTAAAGCCTCGGGATATCAATATTCGATATGGACGGAAAAGGGCCGGCGGGGAAAAAGAAAAGCCGGAGGATTGATTCCGGCTTCAGGACGGGAAGCTTTTCCCGATTTTTTTGTGCTTGAAGGTTTTGAGCTTATTTGCATAGTCGGAGACGATCCGGCCGTCGCCCAGCAGCAGATACTTGTAGATCACAAGACCCTCCAGACCCACAGGACCTCTGGCGTGAAGCTTGCCAGTGCTTATTCCCACCTCGGCTCCGAGGCCGTATTTGAAGCCGTCGCTGAAGCGTGTCGAGCAGTTCCAGAAGACATTGCCGGAATCGACAAGCGAGAGGAAGCGGAGCGCATTTTCCCTGCTTTCCGTTATAATTGCGTCCGTATGGCCCGACCCATAGGTATTGATGTGTTCTATTGCTTCATCGAGATCCTTAACCACTTTTACGGAAAGCTTGTAATCCAGGTACTCGGTCCTCCAGTCCGCCTCGGTCGCCGGAGTGACGGGTATGATGGCGGCCGTCCGCGGGCAGCCGATCAGCTCGACGTTATATTCGTCCGTCGCGTTCTTTAAACGGGGCAGGAATTCAGCTGCAATGGCTTCGTGTACAAGAAGGGTTTCTTCCGCATTGCAGACGGCGACGTACTGGACCTTAGAATCGACCGCCAGCCTGACGGCCATTCCGATATCCGCCTCCGAATCCGCATAGCAGTGGCAAATGCCGTCCGCGTGGCCCATGACGGGAATATTGGTGTTGTTCATGATATGCCTGACAAATTCATTGGAGCCCCTTGGAATGATCAGGTCTATGTATTTATCGAGCTTAAGCAGCTCCTCCACATCGGACCTGGTTTCCAGCAGCTTTATCCAGCCGGCCGGAATACCGGCCGCTTCGGTTGAGGAGGCGATGATACCGGCAAGCACCCTGTTCGTCTCCATGGCTTCGGAGCCGCCTTTGAGCAGCACGCCGTTGCCGCTTTTCAGGCAGAGGGAGGATATCTGCACAAGGGCGTCGGGTCTGGATTCGAAAATCACTCCGATCACGCCGATGGGACAGGTAACCTTGTAAAGCTCGAGCCCTTCATCCAGCTCGGCGGCTGCAAGCGTTTTGCCCACCGGGTCCTCAAGCGTCTCCAGGCTGCGGATTCCCTCTACTGCGTCCGCCAGCTTTGCCTCGTCGAATTTCAGCCTCTTGAGCAGGGGCCCTGCGAGCTTCGCCTGCTTGCTCCTCGCAAGGTCCTCGGCATTTGCCTTCAGTATTTCGGCCTTATGCTCGAGAAGGCCTTCGGCTATCTTCTCAAGGGCCGCGTTTTTTACGTCCGTACCGATAGCCGCCAGCTTCAGCGAGGCTTCCTTGACCTGCGCCGCCAATCGATCAACTTCCATAAACCATCCCTCCGTGTGTAATAAAAATACTCCAAAACAGCCGCTGTGTCAAGAGCGCCAGCGGGAAGGAGGCGGGAGGGAAGCGGGGACGCTTCTCCACTTGCGAGAGTCCAGGAAAGGAAATGAACGGGGACAGTTCTCCAAAAACGAGCGGGGACGCTTCTTCAAAACAGAACGGAGGACATTCCTTCACTAATGGAAGGATGGAAAAGGAATGAAGGGGGACAGTTCTTCAAAAAGCTCGGGAAAAGCCGGGGGACGCTTCTCCAAAAAATATCCGTGATTGTGCAGAAACGTCCCCGTTTTTGGCGCCGTCTTTCAAGCGTATACACTTCTGACTTGAGGTGCATAATTTTAACGGAGGATTACGTATGATTTCAAGGTTTTTTAAAAGCAAGCTGTTTCTCTTTTTCTCCATTCTGCTTTTTACAGGGTTTATCGCAGGGTATGACTATGCCGTTGTAACCTCCAGGGAGCCTGTGGCTGCGGCTGTGAAGTCGCCGGTCGCCATACCCTCCGGCAGCGGCTTCATTCTGGAGGAGGCCGGGGCGGATGAGGACGAATAAGTATACCGGGCCTGTGCATGACGGGCTCTAAAAAGTCGATTGTAGTAGTAAAAAAACCACGCTTATTGTATAATTATTCAGGAAAAGTCACCTGAAAAGAGTGGATACGTGAGGGGCTGCATATATGGATAAAGATAGGGAAATGCTTTGCAGGGCGAAAAGGATAGTCGTAAAGGTGGGGACGTCGACGCTGACCTATGATACGGGCAGAGTGAATTTTCCCAGGATAGACAAGCTTGCAATGGTTTTGTCGGATATGGCAAACCAGGGCAGGGAGGTCGTCCTGGTGACCTCGGGCGCCATCGGCGTGGGCGTCGGGAAGCTCAAGCTGAAGGAGAAGCCCAAAACTGTCCGTGAAAAACAGGCGGTTGCGGCGGTCGGGCAGTGCGAGCTGATGCACATCTACAGCAAGTTTTTTTCTGAATACGGCCACACGGTGGGGCAGATCCTGCTTACGCGGGATGTGGTCGAGAACCCGCACACGAGGCAGAACGTCATAAACACCTTTGAAACGCTTCTGGAAAGGGGCATAGTGCCCATAGTCAACGAGAACGACTCTGTTTCCATAGATGAGATCGAATACGGTGAAAAGCGGGTTTTCGGGGATAACGATACGCTGTCCGCCATCGTTGCGGAGCTGGTGGACGCCGACCTGCTCATAATTCTGTCCGACATAGACGGCTTTTATGACGGCGACCCAAGAAAAAACAAATCCTCGAAGATGCTTTCGGTCATACACGATATAACAGGCGAGATTGAGAAATATGCAGGGGGTACCGGCACCAGGCGGGGCACGGGCGGCATGGTGACAAAGCTGGCGGCCGCCAGGATCGCGCTGTCGAACGGTACGGACATGGTGCTGGCAAACGGCGCCAGGCCTGAGGCGGTCCTGGATATAATTTCAGGCAAGGACACAGGCACGCTCTTCTGTTCACAAAAATAACGGCCCACAAAGCCGGATTGCATATGTTAGCAATAAAAAAAAGCACTCGCGTGAGTGCTCTTTTTGTAGCAATTTTGTTAAATCAGGGTGTTCCCGGCAGTCCACTGCCAGCTATTCAAGATCGTCGCCCGTTATCGACCCGGCATCTTCGGGCGGGGGAGGCTCGATTGGCGTTTCCGTTACCGCGGGGAACTCCGGCGTTCCCGTCGTAGTAGGCGGCGGGCCGCCGTGCACCGTGCAGTATTCCCC
>JAEZJL010000454.1 GCA_023415815.1 Bacillota bacterium
TAGTATTAGGATATAGTATCAGGTAATAAATATCCTGCAAATTCTCAAGGAGTGTGAAAAATGAGCAGGTCTTCCCTTTTAAAGAAGGAAAGGCAACATATACTTCAAGAAAAAATAAAAGCCGACCCGTTTATGACGGACGAGGAATTGTCCGATCTGCTCACCGTCAGCATACCCACCATCCGGCTCGACAGGCTTGAGCTTGGCATTCCGGAGCTGAGAGAAAGGATTAAGAACGTAGCCGAGCAAAATTACAGCAAGGTAAAATCGCTCCGCAGCCAGGAAATCGTCGGAGAGCTTATCGACCTGAATCTGGGGAACAACGGCATCTCCGTCCTTCAGACGGATGAGGGCATGGCCTTTGAAAAAACCAAAATCATCCGGGGCCATTTTATATACTCGCTGGCCGAATCGCTGGCCATTGCCGTTATAGACGCCCATGTGGCGCTTGTGGGAGTCGCAAACATCAAATATAAAACCCCGGTCTACTCCGGCTGCAAGCTTTTTGCCAGGGCGGAGGTCAAAAGGGTGAGGGGCACGAACTTTCTGGTATGGGTAAGGATCTCTGAAAAGCAGCAGGAGATTTTCAGAGGAAAATTCATTTTGGTTTCCCTTGAAAAACCGCATGAAAAATAGTATTTTTAAAAGTAAATAAAGTTTATCAGGAGTGAAACAATTGCGGATTTTAGTTGATGCCATGGGCGGGTATAATGCACCCGAAGCTATAGTTAACGGAAGCCTGGACGCTTTGAAAAGCCAGGAGGGTTTTGATCTGACCCTCATAGGCGACAGCGAGCAGATCAATGAAATACTTAAAAATCGCAAATTCAGCAGCTCCAGGCTGCAGGTAATACATTCCAGGGAGGTCATCACCAACGAGGATCTTCCCACCAAGGCGATCAGAAGCAAGAAGAATTCCTCGATGGTTGTGGGCTTCAACATGCTGAAGGAAAAACAGGGCGATGTCTTCCTGTCTGCGGGCAATACAGGAGCACTGCTGACCGGAGCCCTGCTGATCCTGGGAAGGCTCAAGGGAGTCGACAGGCCCGCGCTCGGCGCCGTAGTACCCACGAAGGCCGGAAAGTGCCTGATCATAGACGCGGGGCTGAACTCGACCTGCAAGCCGGTTAATTATGTACAGTTCGGCATATTCGGCTCAGCCTATATGCAGGGATTGTTCAACAAGCCCAATCCGACGGTCGGACTTGTCAATATGGGGACGGAAGCCAAAAAGGGCACCGAAGTCCTGAAGCAGGCGTATACGATGCTTACGGAATCGAAGCTGAATTTTGTAGGGAATATAGAGGGCAAGGACGTGCCGGTCGGCAAGGTGGACGTTGCGGTCTGCGACGGCTATGTGGGAAATGTAATGCTCAAATTCCTTGAGGGGGCGGGCTCGTTCTTCGGCGCCTTCCTGAAGGGTATGTTCAAAAGGACCATTTTCACGAAAATCTCCACATTGTTTGTGATGAAGGATATGATGGCGTTCAGGAAGATGATGGACCCGTCGGAGGACGGAGGGGCTCCGATCCTCGGCGTCAACGGCATCGTGCTGAAGAGCCACGGCAACTCCAATGACAAGACGATAAAAAATGTTATTTTAAAGGCATACAACCTGGCCAGGAGCTCTGTATTCGATCAGATAAAAGAAAATGTGGACAACATGGAGGTAACTGATGTCGAAAAAAGAGAACGTAAGCGTTGGAATTTTAGGAATAGGAAGCTGCGTCCCAAAAAAAGTTTTGAGCAATTCAGATCTGGAAAAGATGGTTGACACCTCCGACGAATGGATACTGAAACGGACGGGAATCTCCGAAAGAAGGCTGCTGGAGGACGACCAGCCTATTTACCCGATGGGCGTCGAAGCGGCAAAGCAGGCTATCAAGGACGCAGGCATATCCGCTGAAGAAATAGACCTTATAATAGTATCGACCTCTACCCCGGACTATCTCACCCCCTCTACATCATGCCTGATCCAGAGGGAAATCGGCGCCGTAAACGCATGGGCCTTCGATATGGCGGCCGCTTGCTCCGGCTTCGTATACGGCATGACAATCGCCAAGCAATTTATTGAAAACAACAGCTGCAAACATATTTTGCTGGTATCCAGCGAAGGAATGTCCAAGGTGACCGAGTGGCAGGACAGGAACACCTGCGTTCTGTTCGGAGACGGGGCGGGCGCAGTCGTACTCGGCAGGGTCGAGGAAGGCTACGGCATAATCTCGACATATACCGGAGCAGACGGTACTCTAGGCGAAAAAATAACGATCCCGTGCCTGTACATACCCCCGGAGGATGCGGCGAGGCGCGAGCAGTTCGAGAATAAAAGGACTCTCTGGCAGGACGGGCAGGAGGTATTCAAATTTGCAGTTAAGATCATGCCCATGGCCACGGAGCGGGTAATCGAAGATGCGGGTATGACGCTCAACGATATCAAATACATCATACCGCACCAGGCGAATATCAGGATCATCGACAGCGCGGCAAAAAGGCTCGGCGTTGCGCTGGAGAAGATATACACCACCATCAGGAAATTCGGCAACATCTCTTCGGCATCGATACCGATTGCCATGGCGGACGCTTACAAAAGGAAATGCCTTAACAAGGGCGACAACCTGGTGCTGGTCGGCTTCGGCGGCGGCCTTACCTGGGGCTCCGCGCTGATCCGGTGGAGCAAGTAGAAGCTCCGGTGTGTCCAATGGCTTCAGCGTCAGAAGGGGACATACCTTAACGCAAAAGGAATACCAAATTGGAGGTAATTATGGGTAAACTGGCATTCGTATTTTCCGGTCAGGGTGCGCAATATGTGGGGATGGGAAAACAGATAGCCGACGAATACAAATCTGCCTCGGCCATATTCGATCAGGCGTCGGAGGCTCTGGGCTTCGACATCCGCAAGATGATATTTGAAGGCGACGATGAAACACTCAGAATAACTGAAAACACACAGCCGACCATCGTCACGGTCAGCGTGGCCTGCCTGCAGCCGCTGCTTGAAAAGGGTCTGAAGCCTGATTTTGCGGCAGGCTTGAGCCTTGGAGAGTATTCGGCGCACGTGTGCTCCGGTACCCTGAGCTTCAAGGACGCCGTAGCGCTTGTGAGAAAAAGGGGCAGGTTCATGCAGGAAGCCGTACCGGTAGGGGTAGGCGCAATGGCGGCCATCCTGGGGCTTGATGCGGCCGCAGTTCAGGAATGCTGCAAGGAAGGCTCCGCTGAAGGAATAGTCGAGCCCGCGAACTTCAACTGCCCCGGGCAGATAGTGGTAGCCGGGGAGGTAAAGGCTGTGGAAAAGGTGATTGAGCTTTGCAAGGAAAAAGGTGCGAAGCGCTCAATGCTGCTGCCTGTCAGCGCTCCTTTCCACTGCAGTCTTTTGAAGCCCGCAGGAGAAAAGCTCGCCGCAGAGCTTGAAAAGATAGAGCTTGGCGGGATGAAGGTGCCGGTCGTGGCAAATGTTACGGCCGCTCCGATAGGCGACGCCGGCATGGTCAAGGACCTCCTGATCAGGCAGGTCAGCAGTCCTGTCCGCTGGGAGGATTCCATAAACACGATGCTGCAGAACGGAGTCGATACCTTTGTGGAAATCGGCCCGGGAAAGACGCTCACCGGCTTCATAAAAAAGATATAAAAGGATGCGAGGACGTTTAACGTGGAAGACATCGATTCTTTGAATAAGACAATAAACGAGATATAAAAAAGCAGCAATGCAAGTAAGATATAGAGGAGGCGATGCATTTAATGCAGCTCAAGGGAAAAACCGCAGTAGTGACCGGCTCCGGAAGGGGTCTGGGAAAAGCTATCGCACTGAAGCTTGCCGAGCTTGGCGCCAATATAGTTCTTAACGATATTGAAGCATCGGATTCGATAGACGCTACTGCCGAGGAATTCAGAAACGCCGGTTACAAGGTCGCCGTCACGAAGGGCGACGTCAGAAACTCAGAGGACGTCAAAGCCATGGTCGCCGCTGCCGTTGAAAATTTCGCAAGTCTTGACATATTGGTCAATAATGCGGGAATAACAAAAGACAAGCCGATGGCCATGATGTCTGAGGAGGATTGGGATCTTGTACTGAGTATAAATCTAAAAGGCGCGTTTCTATGCACCAAACTGTCAGGGAAACAGATGATCAAGCAGAAATACGGCCGCATTGTAAATATTGCTTCTGTTGCGGGGAGATACGGCAATTCGGGACAGGCCAACTACTCCGCATCAAAAGCCGGACTAATCGGGCTCACAAAGACAACGGCCAAGGAATTTGCGTCAAGGGGTATTACCTGCAACGCCGTAGCGCCGGGCATCATTAAAAGCAAGATGACCGACGTATTGCCGGAGGAAGTAAAGAAGAAGTATATGGACAACATACCGCTCGGAAGGTTCGGGACACCTGAAGACGTGGCAAATGTCGTAGCTTTTCTTGCATCCGACGACGCAAGTTATGTGACGGGACAGGTAATAGATATTGACGGCGGACTTGTTATGTAATAATATCTTAATGTAAAAGCTGTGCCCCCAAGGCATATCTTTTCACTGGAATTATTATTATAAATAATATCCCCCTGCGGGAGGAGGTGAATGTATGGTTTTCGAAAAGGTAAAGAAAATTATAGTTGAGCAGTTAGGTGTAGAAGAGGATGAAATAACAATGGAATCTTCTTTCATAGACGATCTGGGCGCAGATTCCCTTGATATCGTTGAACTGATTATGGCTCTTGAAGAAGAGTTCGATCTTGAGATTCCGGATAGCGAAGCGGAAAAACTTGCGACGGTCGGAGACGCCGTAGATTACATTAAAAATAACACATAAAAAAAGTCCCGTAAGAGGGACTTTTTTTATAGGTTTTCGCGGAAATTTGCATTGAAGGAATAAATCGAATTAATCATATATATTGGACTTAAGCAGCAAGCATTGGGAGGTTGAATATGAAAAAACGCGTTGTTATAACAGGTATGGGAGTAGCGCATTCGCTCGGCTTTGGGCTTGAAAGCTTCTGGGGCTCCATCAAGGAAGGTAAATGCGGAATAAGCTCCATATCAAGGTTTGACACGACCAATTTCGATTGCAAAATAGCAGCTGAAATCAAGGATTTTGAACCGACTTTATATATTGATAAAAAAGAAGCAAAAAGAATGGATCTCTTCACGCAATATGCCATGACCGCTGCAAAAATGGCCGTGGAAATGTCCGGGGTGAATATGGAAAATGAAGACAGCTTCAGAGCAGGCGTTATTATAGGCTCCGGCATCGGAGGCATAGAAACGCTTGAAGACCAGCACCTCACGCTTATGAACAAGGGACCGGGAAGGGTCAGCGCATTCTTTATAACATCCATGATTGCTAATATGGCCTCCGGCAGGATCGCAATAGAATACGGACTGCAGGGCTTCAACGAATGTGTCATCACGGCCTGCGCCACAGGCAACAACGCCATAGGAGACGCCTTCAAGGTCATCCAGCGCGGCGACGCCGACATCATGCTCGCAGGAGGCTCTGAGGCCGCCATAACCCCGCTGTCCATCGCCGGCTTCTGCGCAAACAAGGCTCTCTCTACCAACGAAGATCCGCTGACGGCCTGCAGGCCCTTTGATGCCGACAGGGACGGTTTCATCATGGGCGAGGGCGCCGGAATACTTGTGCTCGAAGAGCTTGAACACGCCCAGAAGCGCGGAGCGGTCATATATGGCGAGGTAGCCGGTTATGGCTGCACCTGCGACGCACATCACATAACGGCTCCGCATCCCGAGGGAGTGGGCGGGATCAGAGCCATGCAGCTAGCCATAAAGGATGCCGGAATAAAAAACGAGGAAATAGGCTACATTAATGCGCATGGCACCTCTACGCCCTTGAACGACCCCGGCGAGACCAATGTAATAAAAAAGGTCTTCGGGGAATATGCATACAAGCTGGCGATAAGCTCCACCAAATCCATGACGGGACACCTCTTGGGCGCAGCCGGGGCAGTCGAGGCCATTATAACGACCATGGCTCTCAGGGAGGGCTTCCTTCCTCCTACGATAAACTACAGGACCAGCGACCCCGAGTGCGACCTTGATTATGTGCCGAACAAGGGAAGAAGCGCGGAAATAAAATATGCGCTGTCAAACGCTCTCGGCTTCGGTGGGCATAATGCGGTGCTGCTGCTCAAAAAATATGAATAGGGCGGGAAATTCAAATTAAAGGGTAAAATTAAGTAAGGATCGAGAGGGGACATTTCATGTGTCCCTTTTTCAGATATTTCATAGCAAAGCGGCATAAAACGTGCGAATGGGGAAGGGCCGGACGCTCCGGGGTTTTTGCCGACAGGTGGCAGATATGCAAAGGGAAATAAATTCACATACGGCTGAAAACATGAAGCTGCTCGAGGAAACCATCGAGTACTCCTTCAAGGATAAGGGGAACCTCCTGCTGGCGCTCACACACAGCTCCTATGCCAATGAAAAGAGGAATGAAAAGCTCTGCAGCAACGAGAGGATAGAATTTCTCGGAGACGCTGTATTGAACATAGTCATCAGCGAATACATCTACGGCAGGTATACGAATCTTTCCGAGGGCGAGCTGACCAAGACAAGGGCAAGCATCGTCTGCGAGGCGTCGCTGATGAAGTGTGCGAACGCCATAGGCCTGGGCAATTACCTCCTTCTCGGAAAGGGCGAGGAGAATACGGGCGGGAGGACGCGCACCTCCATACTGTCGGACGCATTTGAAGCG
>JAEZJL010000461.1 GCA_023415815.1 Bacillota bacterium
CCCCCGCCCTTGTCGAGCCCAAAGGCGACTCCAATGAAAAAGTCACTCTCGACCAGATCGTTGAATTTGTAAAGAACCAGGAAATAAAAGTGATCCTGTCGAAGTCCGACGAGCAGTTCCAGACAAACCTCAATGAAATGACGCAGAACCTCGAAAAAATGGGCGTCAAGCAGCTGGAGGATACGCTTACCAAGGCAGCGGAAAAGTACAAATAATAAATGCCGCCGCACAAAGAGGCCTGACCTCTTTGTGCGGCATATGCCGAAAAGCAGGTACTCATATCGTACCGGTTGCCCGGTGTGACAATATGCTGAAGAGTGCCTGCAGCCTTTACCGTATATCTGACACTGCCATTGGAAGCGGAAAAAACAAAAAAGCGAGTTGATTATAATGAGGGATGAATTCAGACGGCAGCTGGTGAATACAGGCTATATCCACGCCCCGTTGAAGGCCGATTGCGACAAATCCACCGAGGCGAGGCTCCTAAGAAAAAGAATCCTGGACAGCCGCCCCTTATGGGACGGCAAATCTCGGGATGTATGGGCGAAATCAGGCATGGGAGAGATTGCGCTCTCTGACGGCGGCCGCCTGAGGATGACGGCGCCCGCCAGGTCGGATCACTGGCCGGAAAACGAGTCGCAGGACGGGGATTATGCCGGCTTTGGCACCCTCAAGGCGGCGCTGCGGCTGCAAGGGGAAGACTGGCGGAGCTACAACCGGCTTGTTTGCCGCGTCAAGCCCGAATGCATGGGCTTTCACAATCCGCTCATCAAGCTGGAGCTGGTGAACGACGGCGTGGAGAAAATACCCGATGTGTATATGCGCGAAGGCTTTCATGACATCAATTTAAAAAATCACGCGTGGAACGACTGTATATGGGAACTCCCCGATCTGCCCAGGGACAGGGTGATTGAGCTTGCATTCAGTGTGCATTGCAACGGCAAGGAGCCCGGGGGAGATGATAACCTCGCGTTTGAGGTCGGAGAGCTCCGGCTGGAACGGGTGGAAGACCCTGACTGCTCGCTGGGATGGCAGGTCAATCCCGGCTCGATCGCTTTTTCCACAACCGGCTACTGGCTGGACGGTAAAAAAACCGCCGTCGCCGGCTGGACCAAAGGCTCCTTTAGCCTGCTGCGTGACGAAGACGGCGCAGTAGTATATTCAGCGTCTGTTAAGCCTGTTCAAAATGAAAAGGGCAGCTTCGGGCTGCTGGATTTTTCTGATTACGTCCATGCGGGCCGCTACCGTCTGCAGCTGGACGGCATAACCACCGAGAGTTTTGAAATCGGCAGCCAAATCATGGAGGAAGCGGTGTGGAAGGTTATCAACTTTTTATACTGCGAGCGGTGCGGCTATCCCCTCAGAGGCGGCCATCCCACCTGCCACGGGGATATCGTGGCAAGCCACAACGGCCTTCAGATGTCGTACTGCGGCGGATGGCACGATGCGGGCGACCTGTCGCAGCAAACCCTGCAAACCGCCGAAATAACCCATGGGCTCTTCGAGGTGATGCAAAGAGTAAAGGCGGATGTCCCTCTGTACGTCCGGCTGATGGAGGAAGCCTGCTGGGGATTGGATTTCGTCCTCCGCACCCGCTTCGGCGGCGGCTTCCGGGCGACGAGCGCCGGGATCAGGCGCTGGACAAACGGCTTGACGGGAGATATGGACGATGAGGAAGCGCGCGTCCACAACCGTTCCTTCGAGAACTTTCTGATGGCGGGAGTAGAAGCGTACGCAGGCTCCGCCCTCAAGGACGAAGATGCTGATTTATCATGGAAATGCATAAACGCTGCAAAAGAAGATTACCGTTTCGCCCTGGAACGTTTTGAAAAGGTGGGTATGGAGAATTGCATCATGTTCGAGCATACCTATAACGCCAGCCTGTCGCAGTATTATGCCGTCGCCGCCTGGGCGGCCTCCGAAACCTATGCCGCGTGCAAGGAGGAGTTCTTTGCAAGGGAGGCGGAGCGCTTTGCCGACCTCATGCTGGCCTGCCAGGAGACGGGGAGTCCCGGTCTGCCGTTAAAGGGCTTTTTCTACCGCGACGCAAGCAAGAAGATCATCGTACATTTTAACCATCAGGCGCGGGAGCATATCTTCACACAGGCTCTGGAATCCCTGTGCCGAAACCAGCCCGGGCATGAAAAGCTTCCCGTCTGGGAAAAATCCATGCGTCTGTACGGAGAATACCTGAAGCGGCTTTTTATACACGCTCAGCCGTACGGAATGCTTCCCGCAGGCCTTCACTGCGTGGATGAAGCAGAGGACCGTGAAACCTTTCCCCTTCTGCACTTAATGACCGACTATGAAAGCGACAGGGATAATTACAAGGAACAGGTGAAAGCCGGTATTCAAATAGACGATAAATATTATATCCGCCAATTCCCGGTATGGTTTTCCTTCAGAGGGAATACCGCGGTCCTGCTTTCCTCGGGAAAGGCTGCGTCCCTGATCGGAAGATATTTTGGAGACGGGGAGCTTTTACAGATCGCCCGTGAGCAGCTTTACTGGATAGCGGGAAAGAACCCCTTTGCCCAGTCGCTCGTTTACGGCGAGGGCAGCAATTTTGCCCAGCAGAACGCCGCGCTGGCGGGCGAGATGGTGGGTGAAATACCGGTGGGGATCCAGACCCGCGGTAACGAAGACCAGCCTTACTGGCCCATGGCAAACAACGCCACCTACAAGGAGG
>JAEZJL010000463.1 GCA_023415815.1 Bacillota bacterium
CTTCTTAACAACTATGACTTCCAGATCATAGAGCAGCACCACAGCCGGAAAAAAGACATTCCCTCGGGTACGGCTCTCAAAATTGCCGGGGAAATCGAAAAAGGCCTTTCAGCCGCCGGCACGGCAAAGGAGAGCATTCCAATCAGCGCGGTCAGGGCGGGTGGGATTATTGGAAAGCACGAGGTCTCGATCATAGGCGAGGAGGACCGGCTAGAAATATCCCATGAGTCCTTTTCAAGAAAGGCTTTTGCAGCCGGGGCAATACGCGCGGTAAAATTCCTGTACAGAAAGACCGGTTATTTTGAAATGTCCGACGTCTTGAATCTCGGCAGAGTGCTGGGCGACCTTGTGGAGAAGGAAAAGAACGGCATGGGCAGGCGGTATGAAAAATTCAGACCGAAGCCCGGTGAAACAATGGTAAATTAGGAGAATTAAGCTGCAGGAGCAGGCCAACAGGTCTGCTCCTGCATATTAACCGATCAATTGGCGGGAAGCCGGATAAACAAACCTGAGTCTGTTCATTTGGCCCTATTGACCCGCTTGTTCCTTCTGAATAGTCTTTTTATGAGCTTTGCCAGGTTTACGATGATGAACAGCGCCTCGAGCGCCAGCAGAAACGCTACCAGATACAGAATATCCTTGTTCTCAAGGATTTGTTTTTTGGCTTTTGAGAGAAAATCCTCCGGCGGTACAATCTCAGTCTGCGGGTATATGTTGACGTCTATGACGGTGCCGTCCTCAAGAACATATCTGGCATTACCGGCGGGCTTGCTCTTTTTTAAAGGGGGCTTCAAGTCGGTGCTTGTACTGAACTCCTTTATATAGCTTTCGCCAAGAGGGTGCACATAGGATATGTCGCTCTGGCTTACAAGGTTTAGCTCATTCCCGTCCACCTCTACTGTTTTGAGCACTTCTCCGTTGTGCACAAGTATGCTTTTCATAAAATTGTTAAAGCCGTAGTCAAACAGGATAGTCGCGTCGTTGAAGAGGTCGTTTTCCGGCGAATCAAGTACGATACAGATCAATTCTATACCGTTTTTCTGAGCGGTTGTTACAACGGTCTGCTTTTCCTTTTCGTTATAGCCTGTTTTGCCGCCGTCCACGCCGTAGTAGCTCCAGAAAAGCTTGTTCTGGCTTGTGAGTATTTTAGGTGCGCCGTCCACGTAATCCCAGGGCCTTGCTTTTACAGAAAAAATCATCTTGAAAGCCGGCTTGGAAACCGCATACTTCATAAGCAGAGAAATATCATATGCGGTCGTGAACTGTTCTTCGTCGTACAGGCCTGTCGGATTCTTGAAATGCGTGTTGTCCATGCCGAGCTTATCCGCCATTTCGTTCATGCTGTCGACAAATTTCGCGGTATCGCCGCCTATGTTTTCCGCTACGGCCTTGGCAGCGTCGTTTGCGGAGGTGAGCATTATACCGTAAAGCAAATCCTCAAGGGTATATTTTTTACCGACCTCCAGACTGAGCGCCGAGCCCTGTGCGTCAACCGAGTCCGAGCTGATGGTCACATTCGAGGCCAGATCTCCCGTTTCCACAGCCAGCAATACAGTCATCAGCTTGCAGACCGCGGCTATGTGAAGGGGGGTTTTGGAATTCTTATCATAAAGCACCTGGCCGCCGTCGGCATCCATAAGAATGACCGACGGGGCCTTGATATCGGATACACCGGCGGATGCCGAAGCCGCCGCGTTTACGGCAATGTCCGGCTCGGCCTGTATAGTAGCCTGTACAAGCGTGCTCATTAATATTATTGCTATAAACAGTCGGGTGACAAAATTTCTCGTCTTCGAACCCTCCTAAAATACAGTGACTGCGTCTTTATAAACTATAATTATATTTCTGTTCCGGGTTTAAGTCAACCGGCTGTAAAAAATTTGAAATTGCCTTACTGGACCACCCAGCGTATAAGACCGGGATCAAATTTATTGATCAGGTCGGGATGGCTGGGTGAGACCCTGAAGGTATAACCGTATTCTCCCCCCTCAAAAAGGCTGATATCGGCGGAATACTTGTAGTAACCCGAATCCTGCCTCTCGGATATGTGCATCTCGGCTATTTGAGCATTTTCAATGGCGTTGTTCCGGCCGATGCTCCCGTAATACAGCTCTACCTTCACATCTGCAGGATCGATACCTCCCAGTGAGACTGTGGCGCTGAGCTTTATGCTTTCGCCTGATTTGGATCTCTGGTCCTGCAGCATGTTCATTGCCTTTTCCGCCATTATATGAACCTGGGGCCAGTTCCTCTCCATGTGGCTCTTCCAATCGGAAA
Source organism: Bacillota bacterium (assembly GCA_023415815.1). Classification (GTDB taxonomy): domain Bacteria; phylum Bacillota; class Clostridia; order Acetivibrionales; family DTU013; genus JAEZJL01. The sequence goes on from JAEZJL010000463.1 coordinate 2,278, forward strand.
GGCTTCTGGTGAATCCGTAGTTATCCGACGCTATCCTGTCAACCCTTTCCATGGCAGGGACATACATTTTAACGGCATATTCCTGCAGCATCCTGTGAGTGCTGAAGCGCCATACCAACGACCTTATGGATTCCTTCATCACGCCGACCCACCTGACCGGAACATTCCTGTCGTCCCTGTCGTAAAACAGCGGCACAATCTCCTTTTCGAGAATTTCATAAATGGATTCGCTGTCGGCATTGTCCTGGAAATATTCGTTGTCGTAAGCGGTATCGTCGCCTATGGCCCAGCCGTTGCCGCCGTTGTACCCCTCGCACCACCAGCCGTCCAGCACGCTGAAATTCACAATGCCGTTAATGCAGACCTTCTGCCCGCTGGTGCCGCTTGCCTCCATCGGCCTGCGGGGATTGTTGAGCCATATATCCACTCCCTGCACCAGGTTCCTTGCAAGCGTCATATTGTAATTCTCTACAAGGATGACCTTGCCTGTGAAGCCATCCTGCCAGGAAATGTCGCATATGTGCTTGATGACCTCCTGGGCGGGCCTGTCGGCCGGATGAGCCTTGCCTGCAAATATGATCTGCACGGGCATGCCCGGCTTGTTCATTATCCTCTTGATACGCTCGATATCCCTGAAGATGAGGTCGGCGCGCTTATAGGTGGCGAACCTTCTTGAAAAGCCTATTGTCAGGGCGTCCGGGTCCAGCAGGGAGTCCGCTTTTTTAACGGCCTCTATGGACTCGTTGTTTTTTATCCTTTGATTCCTTATCCTGTCGCGGATGAAGCCTATCATTTTGGTCTTGAGGGCGCAGTGGATTTCCCACAGCTCCTGGTCCGGTATCCTGTCGATGCCCTCCCACACGCTTTTCTCGTAAAGTCTTTCCGCCCAGTTGGGATCAAGGTACTTGTCATACAGATATTTAAAGCTCGGTGAAAGCCAGGTCAGCGTATGTATACCGTTCGTAACGTGCGTAATGGGCACCTCATCCTCCGGCACGCCCGGCCAGAGATTGTTGAACATATTCCTGGTTACGGCTCCGTGAAGCTCGCTTACGCCGTTCCTCCGCCCAGCGATGGACATTGCCAGCATTGTCATGTTGAAATTCTGGTTGTCGCTGACCTTGAGGCCGAGGTCAAGAAACTCGTGCTTGCTTATCCCGAGCGAGCCCCAGAAATTGCCGAAATATTTGTCGATCATCTGTATCGGGAATACGTCGTTGCCCGCGGGAACAGGGGTGTGCGTCGTAAAGGAGACCGCTGAGGACACAACCTCCTTTGCCTGCTTGAAGGGAAGGCCCTTCTGCTGTATGAGCCTGCGGATGAGCTCCAGTCCCATGAAAGCCGAGTGCCCCTCGTTCATATGGTATATCGTCGCATTTATGCCGAGCGCTTCGAGGACCCTGACGCCGCCGATGCCGAGGAAGATTTCCTGCTGTATCCGGGTTTCCTGGTCCCCTCCGTAGAGCCTGGAGGTGAGCCACCTGTCCTGCTCGTTGTTCTGCTCCACGTCCGTATCCATGAGGTACACGGATACCCGGCCCACCCTTACCTGCCAGATGGCCGAATACACCAGCCTGCCGGGCAGCTCTACATTTATGAGCACCTTGCGGCCTTCGCCGTCCAGCACCGGCTTCACGGGAAGGTGCGAGACCTTCAGCTCCGTATAGGTTGTTTCCTGCCAGCCGTCCTTGTTTATACGCTGGCTAAAATAGCCCTGTTGGTAAAAAAGCCCTATTGCTGCAAAGGGAATGCCAAGATCGCTTGCGGATTTGCAGTGATCGCCGGAAAGGACGCCGAGACCGCCCGAATATATGGGCAGCACCTCGTTGAGGCCGTACTCGGCGGAGAAGTATGCAAGTACATGGTGCCTTTTATCCGGGTATGTCCTGCCAAACCAGGTATCGGTTTCATTCATATATTTATCGAAGGATTCGACGACTTTGTCGTACCTTCCCATATAATCAGGATCATTCAGCTTCTGCTCAAGCTTCTTCTGACTGACCTCCTGTATGAAGCTGACGGGGTTTTTCCCGAGCTTCTCCCACAGGGGCAGGTCTATCTCCCTGTAAAGGTCAATCGCTTCGGAGTTCCAGGACCACCATAGGTTGTAAGCGAGGTCTTTAAGTCTTTCCAATCTCTTCGGTATTTCGGCTGTGACCGTTATTTTGCCTGATAAGTACATTCGTAACCTCCCGTATGTTATTCTTTCCTAATTATTATCCTCTGTAGCTATTATCATAACATTATATTTCCAAAGGTGGTAGACTGAATTGTAAATAGTGGATATTACCACTGTTAAAAGTTCTGTTAATGCAGAAAATAGTTATATGTTGAAAAGATTTGCAATATATGGCTTGATTGGATGGGGCACCGAGGTTGCCTGGACGGGGCTGGGCTCGCTGATAGGCGGGGATCTGAGGCTGCTGGGCTACTCCAATATTTGGATGTTCTTTATATACGGCTGCGCGATCTTCCTCGAGCCCATCAATGACGTGATAGCCGGCTGGAACTGGTTTTTCAGGGGCATTCTTTGGCTGGTAATGATATGGGGCATGGAGTATACCAGCGGGCTTGTGCTGTATCTGGCGCTGGGAGTCCACCCGTGGCTTTACACGGATGGGATGGCTGTCGACGGGCTGGTCACGCTTGCCTATGCGCCGGCCTGGTTTGCGGCGGGAATGCTGTTCGAGCGGATACACCGCACCCTGGACGCCTGGAAGGTGGCCTGAATGGGGATTTATACCAGGTGTGTTAACTAAAACGGTGTTTCTCATCAGAGGATGTTGTGGTATAATGATTTGAACTTTTAAATAGACGGGTGGTATTTTGTGAGAGAGGTCACAGTGGAGAATAAAAAGACTCCTGCAAAAAAATCAAAGCTTAAAAGCATTATGATATTTCTCGTATTCCAGCTGATATTCGGTATGCTGACCATGCCCCTGCTTATATTCTACGGTCCCTTTGAGGACGTCAAAAGGACCGTGGTGGGAGCGTCTTGGAATACGCTCAGCCATCAGTATATAGCGCGGTTTTTCCTGACCGACGCCGCTATCGAAAGGATATTGGGCAGCGGCTATGCGGTGGACCCGACCGACCGCGGCGAGCAGCTGCAAGTGCTCAAATTCGGAAACAGCCACACCGACCGGATAGACGTATACAATATCGACGGAGGGGACTTCGACGGCAAGCTGATGGTCATTTACGACCCCGCAAGAATCGTTGCGGGCTATTCCTCGCAGCTTCCGAAATCCGGAGAGACCACCAGCACAATAGCCAGAAAGAGCGGAGCGGTAGCCGCCGTGAATGCCGGCGGCTTTGTCGACAGAAGCTGGACAGGCACCGGGGGCGCGCCCCTGGGCTTCATCATTCACGACGGGAAGGTTGTATACAACCAGGTTAAAAGCGAGAATGTGCGCCAGGAAACGGTTGCCTTCACCAAAGACGGCATGCTTATAGTAGGAAAACATACCATCGCCCAGCTTAAAAAATTGGGGGTAAATGAAGGCGTAAGCTTCGGGCCTCCGCTGATCGTCAACGGGAAGCCCACAATCACAAGAGGCGACGGGGGCTGGGGCATTGCACCGCGTACCGCTATAGGGCAAAAGGAGACGGGCGAGGTGCTGCTGCTTGTCATCGACGGGAGGTCTCTGAACTCCTTCGGAGCAACGCTAAAAGACGCACAGGATATACTGCTGCAGTACGGAGCAGTGAATGCCGCAAACCTTGACGGCGGTTCATCCACAACCATGTATATGGACGGCAAGGTCATCAATAAGCCATCGGACAAGCTTGGCGAGCGTACCGTGCCGACAGCGTTCCTGGTTGCTCCCGCGAAGGGCGGTGGCGGAAAATGAAGAAGCTGGCTCTGATTTACAGATGGATCATCGTTTCCGTGCTGCTGCAGGTCATTGCGCTTTCATATCTTAACTTCGTATACCTTCCGAACAGGGGCGCAATAAAGGCCACCATGTACGAGGTCGGCGACGACAGCGTAGAGGACAGGAGCGTCCGGCTGCCGTCGGGGGCGGAAAATATCATGGTGAGCTATAATGGGCTTTTTGCCGCATATACTATTGGTGGGAACATCGAAATTATGGACATTCAAAAGCGCAAGAGCATCAAAACGCTGAAGCCCTCCGACGGCGAGCTCACATATTACAGATGGCTTCCGGACAGGGATATGCTCATTTACTCCACCAAAACAGGCAGTAAGGGCAAAGGACAGGTCGGCGTCTCCACTTATGAGATAGACACGATGCTCGACAGAAGCTATCCACAGATAAAAGGCCTGGCCGAGGGAAGCACAGTTCTGGATATTGAGCTTTCACCGCTTACTAATCTTGTATATGTGCTGATAAAGACAGGGGAGTCGCGTACCAAGCTGTATAAATACAATATTATGGACGATCTGAGCTTTATAATGAATGGCGGTCCAGGCTTTATCATGAAGGAAACCGCTTATACCGACACGCTTTTTTACCAGGACGGTGAAAAAAACGTGAGGATGAGAAACGGCAAATCCGGAAAATCCTCCACGGTTCTGCAGAACAGCCATGCCAGGCTGCTCGCCGTCGATTCCGAGGACAGGGCTTATATAGGGAGCCTCAACGGGGACGGCAGGATAACCGACCTCATCTTCGGCAAGCCGGAGCAGAGCTCCAAGGAATGGGAGAAGCTTACATTGAAGGCTCCCGCATCGCCTGAGGATGTGTTTATAACTCCGGAGGGCTCCGTTTACACGGCCGACAGGGCGGGTGAAACGATCGTCCGGCCCGACGGCAGCGCCGCAGGCTCCTTTAAGGGCGAGCTTCTGGAGGTGCTGGACGACTATACGGTCTCGATCAGCGGCGGCAAACTGGAGATGAACATTATTGAAAAATGACCGAATAGTTATTGATTATGTTTTATATGATTATTACAGGGTAAGAATATACACGGGTAAGCGTTAAAAGAATTTATAAAATTTAAAACATATAAGTTGGAGGTAGTAAGAAAATGGCGGGAGACAAAATCATTAATTTGACAAAGACAAATTTCGAGCAGGAAATAGCCGGCTCAGACAAGCCGATGCTGGTCGATTTCTGGGCTTCCTGGTGCGGTCCCTGCAGGGCTGTGGCTCCTGTGATGGAGCAGCTTTCCGAGGAGTATGACGGAAAGGCTAAAATCGCAAAGGTCAATGTCGATGAAGAGGGCGAGCTTGCAGCCAAATTCAGGGTTATGAGTATTCCCACGGTCATTTTGTTTAAAAACGGGCAGCTCGTTGAAAAGATCATCGGGGCGAGAGCCAAAGAGGAATTTTCCAAAATGCTTGACAGGAATATCTGAAGCGGCAGGCAATATTTAAAAAATAAAATCGAAAAAGCAGGATTTTGGAAATAAGTATTGAATATAGTCAGATATACTTTCTGAAAAGGGGGATGCCGATGCCTGGGGAAAAACGTTTCAGGACTTCTTTCATGGGTGGCTTTAAAAAGTCTGATGTAAATGCTTATATCGAAAAAATCCTTGGAGAGTTTGACAATAGATTTAAAGCCAAAGATGAGGAGATAGCTTCCCTCAAGAATCAGAACAAGGATATCAGGTCCAAATACGAGGAACTGAGCAAAAGGGCCGACCAGATCAACGAAGACAGGGCAAAGATTGCCGACGTCCTGATAAAGGCTCAGGAAAAGGCGCAGCTGATGCTTGAGGATGCTAGGCTGGAGGCTCTTGAGGAAAAGAAAAAGCTTGAGGAGACCATCGAGCAGGAAAAGGAAAAGCTCGTGGACATCAGGCAGGAGATAAAGACTCTCAAGGCCGAGTTCGTCTCAGTGCTCAAGAAGTATGAGAACCAGCTTGGAACCTTCATCCAGGAGGACGAGGGGAAAGCCGGCTAGCCAAACGGCAAAAGAATTTGAAAAACCCTTGAAATAATAACGGATATCTAGTATAATCTGTTTAATTTTATAATTCATGCGATGACAGGAAAGAGTACATATGTGAATCCTTAAGAGAGCCGGGACAGGGTGGGAGCCGGGCGGAGGAGCATATGGAAGGCAGTTCTGGAGCATCACCTTGAGAAACGGGAGCCTGCGGGCTCGTGAATTAGAGGTAGACGTGTCCTCACGTTACAGGGGCGCAGTGTTATTGCACTGACAGAGAGAACGCTTATGCGTTAACCAGGGTGGTACCGCGGATAACTCCTTCGTCCCTGCATATAATGATTTTATATGCAGGCACAAAGGAGTTTTTTATTTGAAAAAGTGATAAACCTATTACGGAAAGGAAGCGGAACAAAATGGATGAGATTCTTGAGATCCTTGAAAAGAACGGCAGGGCCAGCGAGCAGGACATCGCGCGGATGCTTGGCAAAAGCGTGGAGGAGATACGGGCGGCGATAAAGAAATTCGAGGACGACAATGTCATCGTCGGCTACAATACCCTTATAAACTGGGAGAAATCGGACACCGAAACAGTTACCGCGCTCATCGAGCTGAAAGTGACGCCGCAGAGGGGACAGGGCTTTGACAAGGTGGCGGAGAGGATTTACAGGTATCCGCAGGTTAAAGCCTGTTATCTGA
>JAEZJL010000485.1 GCA_023415815.1 Bacillota bacterium
GTGCGGTATAGACAGGGGCGTTGATTGCGATTTCCTTGGCGGAACCCTCGGGCAGTGAAAACGGTTTTGCAAATACCGCTTTGTTTTCACTGTCGATTTTCATTTCTAATTGCACTTCCCCCTCGACGGCCCTTCCTTTATTGACCAGCGTGATCCTATACGGCGTATAGGCCCCAAGCCTGGCCACTCCGTCGAACCCGCCCTTCGCCTCCAGCTCAAGCTCCGCTTTCGAGGAACTTGCGGAATATGCCTCGATCGGCCAAAGCAGGCCCGCAGCAATTAAAAAAACCATAGCAGCCGCAATAAGCCTTGAACAGATCGCCCAACCTCCATGTAAAGCTTTTTTCATTTGCCGTTAACCTCCGGATTTTATATACAGGGTATATTGTGATTGGACTGTAAATCGTTCCAAAAAGTTGCAGCATTATATAATTATTATGTCATTTTAATGATAATTGTCCGCTCATATCGGCATCCTGGCTGATATAATCCAGTATGCCCTGCGCCATGGCCTCCGCATATTTTTCCTGACCGCTGTCGGACTGCAAAATGGCACAGTCCCCGGCATTGCTCAAAAATCCCATCTCCACCAGCACCGATACGGCATTCGTATTCTTTAAGACATACAGCTCGCCGTCGGCTTCGTACTTGATTCCCCTGTCCCGGGCGCCTCCCGCTTCCGCAAGCCGTTTTTGCAGGCTCAGCGCAAGCTCTTCTCCCTTTTCATTGGGAAACCTGCACCAGACCTCCATGCCCTGGGTTCTCCTGCTCACCTTGTCGAAATTGCAGTGCAGGGATATATAAATATCGGCATTGGCGTTATTTGAGCCTTCGCACCTTATTTTGAGATCCTCTTTCTGGGTATCCCCCTTCATCTCGTCTGCCGTCCTTGTATAAATGACTTCCAGATCGCTCTTTTTGAGGATTTCCCCCATTTTGAAAGCAACCTTTAAATTGATATCCTTCTCCATGACGCCGGAGGGGCTGGTAGCTCCGCTGTCGTATCCCCCGTGCCCGGGGTCCAGGCAAATCCTGATTTTTTCATCCTCCCCGGGACTGACGGCGGTGTCCGCCTGTTTCATGGCAGGAATGTCCGGAGCCCCGCCCGGACCGATATTGAAAAGCGCATATAGAATCACGGCTGCAATTAAAGCTGCAACGGCAAAAAATCTCTTTTTGACTTTTCTTCTTCTGTATCTCTTCCTCATCTCGGCAGACTGTCCTCTTCGTCGTTTATATAAAGCGGGCCGGTAACATAACGTTACCATATATCCAGGAAAATGTTAACTTGCTTACATATAAATATATCATAGACTTGTTTCAAAAGCTTATAAAAGTTGTAAAAAATATGTATATAAAAGCAGCGTCCGCGTTATATCCCGTCAATCACATTATGTATACTTCCTTCATAAAATATACAGGTATTATATTCAAGCTTAATTGCTGTTAAATAAAAAAAGACCGGAGGAATTTATATGCATTTCCAGTACCAGAATCAAGCCGCCTGCTTTTTCGTGCCGCAGCCGATAAGGGATGGCGCCGGCGCGACCGACCCCGGCCCGCGCGACATCCTCCGGGATCTCGAAAACCCCGACATGCTTGTCCCGCCGGCCACCGACGCCGGTCTGCTGCCCAATATGAAATTTTCGTTTTCGGATACACATATGACCTTGAGGCCCGGAGGCTGGTCCCGGGAGGTCACCTCCAGGGAGCTGCCGGTCGCGGCTGCGATGGCGGGCGTGAATATGCGTTTGACGCCGGGAGGCGTGCGCGAGGTACACTGGCACCAGCAGTCGGAATGGTCCTACATGCTGGTGGGGAGCGCCCGCGTGACTGCGGTGGACGACCGCGGGCGGAACTTTATCGGGGACATCGGGCCGGGAGACCTCTGGTATTTTCCCCCGCGCTTTCCCCATTCGCTCCAGGGCTTGAAGGACGGCTGCGAGTTTCTGCTCCTCTTTGACGACGGCAGCTTTTCCGACCTGAATACCTTTTCTCTCTCGGACCTGTTCTCGCATTATCCCAAAGACGTGCTCGCAGCCAATTTCGGCGTGCCTACGAATTACTTCAACCATCTTCCCTCGGGCCAGGTCTATATCTACCAGGGCGCCGTTCCGGGGCCTCTGGAAGACGAGGCTGTCCAATCCCCGTACGGGACCGTGCCCTATAGCTTCAAGCACCGGCTGCTGGCCCAGAAGCCTTTAACGACGCCCGGCGGGAGCATACGTATCGCGGACACCTCAAACTTTCCGGTGGCAAAGACCACCGCCGCCGCGCTGGTGGAGGTCAAGCCCGGCGCAATGAGGGAAATCCACTGGCATCCCAACAACGACGAGTTCCAGTATTACATTACCGGCAAGGGGCGCATGACGGTGTTCGCGGAAAACGGTCGCTCCCGCACGTTCGATTACCGGGCGGGCGACGTAGGCTACGTGCCCGCAGGCTATGTGCACTATGTCCAGAATATGGGCTGTGAGACGCTGTGGTTTTTGGAAGCGTTCAAGAGCGAGCATTTCGAGGACGTTTCTCTCAACCAGATGATGGCTCTCACCCCCCGTGAGATTGTCGCAAGCAATCTGCGCGTAGGGCCCGGATTCCTGGATTCGCTGCGTAAGGAGCGCTGCCCTGTGATCCCGTGTTCATACTGTCCCGGGCTCCGGCAGGGCGGATATCCGATGTAAAGGGAGGCTATTTTCTCCAGTCGGCCGAAAACCTGCCGGAGTATTCCACCGGCATATATTTGTCGAAAAACTCCTTCATATCCTTTTCCGGGTCCAGGTCTGCAAATTTGTCGGGATAGAGGAATTTCACCATCGCCTCCACTCCGGCAAAGTTGTACGGGTGTACGAAATAGTTGAAGTGAAGCGAATGCAGGCGGCCGTTTTTGATTGCGGACAGGTCGGCCCAGCCGGCTCTTTTTGTATAAAGCGCCAGGTGCTCGCTCGCGCTTTCGGGGGTCACATAGAAGCCCATGCGCATAATGTTTCCGTCGGGATTCCAGTTCGCTCCGCCTATCACAATGACGTCGGGGTTCGACGTCAGTATCTGCTCCGGATTCATAGCGTTGCTTTTGCTGCCTATGCCGATATTGTCGGCCCCGAGCTTTTCCCAGAGATAGCCCCAGCCGCTCGACGTGTCGCCCCTTGTCCCTCCGATCTCCTCGGGACTTACGTTGCCGCATTCAAAATACAGCTTAGGTTTTTTAACGCCGGAGGCCTCCAGCTGCCCGACCCTTTCCAGTACGGCGTCCGTCTTCTGATTGACATAATCGGCCATTTCATTGACATACTGCTCTTTTCCGAGCATTTTGCCGACCATTCTCATGCTGTCCTGCGGACCGTGGAAGGGGTCGGTGTTGAAATCCGTGAAAACCACGGGAAGCCCGGCCTCGATCATTTTGTTCAGGCAGGAGTAGTTGTAGAACTGCTTATCGGCGATAATGATATCCGGCTCCAGCTTTATCATCGTCTCAAGGCTTATGGCGTCGTCATAGATGCTTCCGACCTCAACGAGTTTGTCCAGGTTTTTATATACCTCCGAGAATTTTTTATAGCCGTCGATATCGTTCTGCTCATAGCTCATTCCAAGGGAAAGCAGCTTGTCGTCCAGCTCCTTGCCCAATATGGCCGCCAGATAATAAATGTCCATATACCTGACGGCGACTATCTTTTTAATATCCGTGGAAAGCTCGACCTCGCGGCCCAGCATATCCGTGTACTTTGCGGTCTTGGCCGGAGCCTGCTCGTCCCCTGCGGCGGGCTCTGCCGCGGAAGCCTCCGCCGCCGGGGCGGCGGCTGTGGAGGCATCGGCTGCCGAGGCATCGGCCGCCGGTGTATTCCCGCCGGCGCAGCCCGCCGCTCCGAACAGCAGCATGGCTGCCATCAGCAGCGCCTGAATTGTTATTTTGATTTTTTGTGATTTCATGTCCATATCCTCCCTTTACCGGTTATATTCAAAAGCTTGCGGCAACATCCAAAAATTCGATCACGGGGTAGCCGTCAGGATTTAATCGGATGTCGCTTTCTATTTTATAGATGTCCTTCAGCATTTCCCTGGTGATGACCTTGCGGGGTCCGCCCTGGGAGTATAATCTGCCCTTGTCCATGATTACGATATTGTCGGCGTACCTCGCTGCCAGATTTATGTCGTGCATGACAATGACTATTATCATGCCCCTTTCCCTGGAGAGCTTTGATATAAGATTCAGCAGGGCAAACTGCCTGTGGATGTCAAGGTTGTTGAGAGGCTCGTCGAGCAGCAGAATTTCCGGTTTTTTTATGATAGCCTGCGCAAGCAGGACCATTTGCAGCTGTCCTCCGCTCAGCTCGCAGAGGCGGCGCTTCGCCAGAGGCTGCAGCTCGAATATGCCGAGCGTGTCATTGACCGCCTCCGCCTGCTCCGGACTTACCCGGAGCGTCAATGTGCTCATAAGCCCCAGCAGCACAGCTTCAAAAACAGTGATGGCCGCGTCGCTCTGGGAGGCCTGCGGCAGGTAGCTCACGTTCTTCGCATAAAAGCCTTTGTTGCTACGGCTTATCTTACGGTCCATATAATAAATGTCGCCGCTGCATTTAAAGATATTGGCGATGCATTTTATCATGGTGGACTTGCCGGCCCCGTTGGGTCCTATAACAGCCGTAACGGCATTGTGGAAGCTCAGGTTGATGTCCTTGAGGGAAAATTTCGACGAGTAGCTGTAATTCATATTTGTCACTTTTAGGCTCATTGCTCTACCTTCCTTTCTTTAATATAAGCATCAATAAAAATGGGATGCCGATGATTGAGGTGATTATACCAAGGGGGATCTGCACACCGGGTACGGCTGTTTTGCTCAGGATGGATGATACGGAGAGCATACAGGCTCCCGTCATAAGCGATGCGGGGATGTAAAACCGCTGCTCCTCTCCTACCAACGCCTTTGCTATATAAGGCGCAACCAGGCCCACAAAGCCTATAGTCCCCACAAAGCATACGGCTACGGAGGTTATTACGGCCGTCAGCACAAGCACCTTTGTCCTCAGACTGTCGACCCGGACGCCGAGTGATTTGGCCGTACCGTCGCCCATGCAAAGGGCCGTAAGCTTCCATGAATCCTTTAAAAGGAAAGGGGTGACAGCAGCCGCCACTGCGAAGACGATCAGGTTCTTTTGCCAGTTGGCCCCTAAAATATTGCCCTGAGTCCAGTTGGATATCCCTCTCAGGACCTCGTCGCTCACAAAATAGGTGAGGACCGAATTAAGGGACGAGAAGAGGAAATTGACGGCAATACCGGTCAAAATGATTGTCGCCCTGTCTTTTCTGAATCTGGCGATGGTATAGATCAACATGGAGGAACCAAGGGAGAAAACGAAAGCGAATACCGGCGTGGCAAGGCTTTGAATGATCCCGGAGAAGAACGAGTGCCCGAAAACCAGGGACAGGGCCGCGCCGAAGGAAGCGGCGGAGGATATCCCCAGAGTGTACGGGCTGGCCAGGGAATTGTTCAATATGGTCTGCATCTCCATACCCGCTACGGCAAGACACGCCCCCACCAACAGGGCCATCGTCGCAATCGGCAGCCGGATGACCCTGACGATGATATTCATTTTGCTGCTTACCGCTCCGGGGTCCAGCAGCGACCTGACAACCTCAATTACGGAAAGCTGCGCGGGTCCGGTTGAGATATCTATAATAAAGCTTGCGGCCGCCAGTACGGCCATGCAGGAGCATATTATCCTTTTTCTATAGGTCACCATGCCGTAGTTGGACTTGTTATCCATACATACCGTCCCTCCTGTACCTCATGGTCATGCATGCATTGACGATATCCTCCACCAGGTTTACTGTCCCTTCAAGGCCCGCATAGCAGCCGTTTCCTATATTTATGGAATCAAAGACCGGATAGGCGCAGCGTATGAGGGGGATACCCAGTTCGTCCGATATTCCCCTTTCATAGGAGGAGCCGAAAACAATGACCGCCCCCGAGCCTCCAAGAGCTTTTTCAAAGCCGCCCTCCCTTTCTCCGGAGGAGTTGTCGCGGAAAACCTCCACATTCATGCCAAGCTCATTTTCAAGGAAGCTTTTCAAACCGTATGCCCGTGCGCGGTCTGCGCTCACGGCGGCAGGCATTCCGTACAGCTTGTGCATATATCCGTAAGCGGGCTCCAGCTTTTTTACGGCGTCCCTTTCCCGCCCTGCAAGAAAATCCGCCTCTCCATGTCCCAGGGCCCCGGCGACTTTAGCCGCAAAGCTCCTGCTGCCCTCGATGCCGTACGGGTAGTTTACAGTCACATAAGGAATGCCGAATCTGCGCTCCATCTGCGCGCCCGTTTCTTCAAAGCCCTCAAAGACTATATTCAGAGCTGCCGCAGGCGCATTGAGTATTCCTGCGTAATTGTCGCAGGGTATGACCGAGTTCACTTTGACGCCGCTTCCCAGAAGCTTCTTAATGGATTCCAGGTCGGCGTCGCCCTTGAAATCGTCCGAAAAAATGCCGATGATGTTTACCGATTCCTCTTTTCTTTCCTTTTCTTCCATATTGTCCACGAGCAGCTTCATGGCGTCCGCCACTCCCGAGGCCATGTCGCCCTTAAAGCCCGCGGCCTTCAGCGGCAGGATGGGCCTGGGCGAGGAAAAGCACCTGATTATGCCTTCAACGTCGTCCTCCATTATTTCAGCCACGCAGCCCGTTAAAACGAAAACAGCAGAGCAATCGTATAATTCCGTCATGTGCCGGAGGGCTTTTTCAAGGACAGCCCTGCCCCCGTATATGATATCCTCTTCATACAGCACGCTGGAGGCCTGCCTGACGTCCTCCAGCCTGGAGGGGATATGGAAGGCGGCCGTGCCCCAATTGCAGCCGACGGTCGAATGTATCAGGACGGCTGCGTCCTTTATGCTGATAACTGTCCTGTAGGCGCCGAACAATTTGCATCCCGTCGAAGCCGTCATGCTTCACACCCCCTTTGCACCCACATCCTTTCCCACATCTTCCGCGATCCGTCCATGTCCGCGTCGTCCAGCATCGGGTAGTGCCCCTGACGGTAATTGAACTTATCTATGATCAGGCTGCCCTGGACAGGCGCTTTTTTTATCCTGCGCGCCAGATCGGCCACTGTTCTTTCAAAGCCTTTAAAATCCAGGGGCATAATGTTTCCGATATCCTGAATATACCTGGTCCCTTCGAGCCTGAAGCCGAGCTCTCCCCCGCCGATAACGAAATCCGCCTCTCTTAGAGCCTCTCTGAGTACGTAAGGAGGAGCGTTGACGAGAAGCTGCGCCCTGCTGCCCGTTTTTGCGAGCGCGGCATGCATGTTTTTGACCAGGGTGTCCGCCGTATCCTCTGAAATCCTGTCCAGCTCCAGACGCTCCTTCGGCATGTCGACGCAGACATATCTCAGGGATATGCCGAAATCCGCCTCGTATTTTTCGATAATGTGAGGCACCTCCCTGTAGGAGGAGGTGAAAACCGCAAAAGAAAAGCCCTTGAAATATTCCCTTACCGGCCTTAACGCCTCCTGCGCGAGCCGTTTCCTGGCGGCGAGGCGGTCTTCCGCGTTCCGACGCATCCCGAGTCTCTCCGAGATTTTCAGGTACAAATGCTCAATACCTTCAAGCCCTCTGTAAAAATCAAAGGAGTTCAAATGGAAATATGCCGTCCCGAAAAGCTCCTCCATCCTTTCGGCCCAGCGGATTCTCCTGGTGACGATGTTCAGCTCCGCCTTCGGCGCCCGTATGATTGCTCCGGTCGTGCAGTTGGGAAGATAGGCGTTTACGCTTATCCCCAGCCCCTTTAATTCTCCCGCCATCCCTTCCGCAATGGCGCTTCCGCCCGCTCCCCATGCAAGCCCGCAGATGTTTACGGAGTTTTTTTCCGCCTCCTGCTTTTCCATAAGCTGCTCGACCATTGCCTTCATTGCTTCCGCAAAGCCGCAGCCCTTGAAATCAAAATCCCCTTGGAAGTCGTGATTATCCCAGTTTTCAGCCCACTGGTCCATCAGCTTTTTTCTGTCCCGCTTGTCGACATGCGAGAATTTTTCCGACTTCACCGAGACGAGCCTGCAGCCGACCCTGTCCCGCAGGCTGTCAATAACGTTTTCCATTTCATCGTGAATCATATCGACCGATGCGGCGGGTATGACGGCAATCATTGCCGGAGCGAGCCTCTCCGCCGTTTCCAGTATGGTGGAGCGCAGCTTATCCGCTCCTCCGAATACGATGTCCTTTTCCTCCAGGCCTGTGCACTGCGCATTATACGCGGGAAGATAATCCCTCCTGCAAACATACCTGTAGTGGAACCCGCAGCCCGACGAGCCATGGATGACTGGGACGGCGTCCCTTACTTCCCCCACGGCGTACATTGCGCCGGCCAGCTTTCCGCTGTATCCGTAGCGGTGCGGAGAAGAATATATTCCTGAAAAGCATAGTGCTTTATAATAGTCTCTCATGCTTTGATCCATACCGGCACCTCGATTCCTGACGGTTATACTCCTGATTGCTTAAGCTTCTTGATATATTCATACAGCAGCCGGTCAAGCTCCAGAGCGAGCTGCTCCAGCTTTTCGCCCTTCCGCGTCCCCCCGGTCTCCGTCAGCTGCTTCATCACATGATTTTTTTCGTAAATCCTCGCGAGCAAATCAGCCTGATATTTTTGCACTGGCAAACCACTCCCTTGCCGCCTTCCGCGGTATTTCCGCAATAAAACATGGCATTGCGGCTCACCGGAAGCCCGTAACATCCGCACTTCCGGCTTCGGCCTCGTCCCGGAGGCCGCGCGGCAATGCCTGATTCCGGTCCTCGCCGTGGAGATCGGACAGCAGGGCTTTATTCCCTATGGCAAACCATATTGATCGGACAGGCTTTGATCCCTCCGAATTTTCTTCCGTGATAAAAGAATAAACCGCATTAATTTGAAAAATCCTGCTAAGACATGCAATTCTCGCAAGCAGACAAGGGTTGACAAGAAGGCTCCGGCATACTTTCCGATTTCTTACCGTTTCTTAAATCCGCCGCCATTACCAGACTGTAACATTGAATACATCTCCGGAATGGCATGATACAATTCATTCGTTTTCGTTAGGTTTTGTATGATTTCATTATATCACCACTGATTTCCATGTCAAGTATTTTGCAATATTTTTTTATAGACACTTCATTGCGAGGCATCCATTGCGGCACAGTATTGCGCAACATGTACCTTTCAACGCTTTCCGGTATTGCTTTATTGCATGTTGAATTAGTTAAAGCTGCATGATATAATCTTCGTATTATATTTTCATTAGGTTATGTTAGTTATTATAGGTTTTCATACAAATCCAATTGCCGGTTTATAAAATATGTTTCAGGAAGGTGAAGGCATGGAAAACGGACCGCTGACTCCGCAGGAGGTCGCAGATATTTTAAAAATATCGAAATGCACCGTATACGAATTGATAAAAAGAAAGGAACTGAATGCTTACAGGGTCGGAAACAAGGTACGCGTAGACTACGAGGATGTTGAAGAATACAAAAACCGGACGAAGAGCATAAAGGGCAAAAGCGGCCATGGAGTCGCCCCCTCTCAGCCGGAGGCCGCCACGCCGCCCAGGAGCGGCGACTACGACAGGAGCTCTGAGGAAAAAGGCTTTATCATCTGCGGCCAGGACTCGCTGCTCGATACGCTTTGCCGCTATCTTGGCAGGCATCCGAACGGCGTACGCGCCCTGAGATCCTACGAGAGCAGCTACAGCGCGCTTTATTCCCTGTACCGCGGCGAAGTACAGGCTGCGGCCGCCCATATATGGGATGGCAAAACGGGCGAATACAACACGCCTTATGTCGAAAGGATGCTGCCGGGCGTTCCGGCCGTGATAATACATCTTGCGCGCCGTATACAGGGCTTCTACGTGTTAAAGGGCAATCCCGTGAATATAAAGGGCTGGGAGGATTTAAAGCGTAAGGACGTCAGGCTTATCAACCGCGAGGCCGGAAGCGGCTCGAGAATTCTGCTGGACGAGCATCTGAAGAGAATGGGCCTGCAATCGGGCATGGTCAGCGGATACGAAAACGAAGCCTATACCCCCATGACGCTGGCGGGAGCGATCGTCCGCGGGCACGCCAATGTGGGAATAGGGCTTGAAATGCCGTTCCTTCAGGCGAGAGAGATCGATTTTATACCGGTGCAGAAGGAATACTATGACCTTGTTATTAAAAAGGAAAGCATGAACCAGCCGGTCTTCAGGTCTATCTTTGAAATTCTCCGTTCCGAGGATTTCAAAATGGAGATGCACGGGATAGGGGGCTACGACCTCTCCGAAGCCGGCGTGATCGCGGCGGAAACATGAACGGCATAAAACCTTTTCATATGGGGCTGGGGTAAAAAAGTGGACAGGTCTTGTTTGAGACCGGCCTGTGAAGCCTGGATACGTGCCTGAGGTATTTTAAAACCTCCGACAGTATGGTCGTATTCATCTCATATCCGGGATTGAGCAAATCCTTTGCCGCGGTCAAAAACTCATCGGCAGCCGCATATGCCATTTCCGCCCGATCCCCGGCGAAAACAGTCGTCAGCGAATCGAAGCCCTTCTTAACGGCTTCGACCGCAATTGCAGCCGCGCTGGAAAATTTGTTTTCAGGACGCAGATTCAGCGGAATGCCCAGGCTTTTCCCGGCTCCGTTTACAAATCCGGCCACCCACTCGACATCCTGTACGCTGTTTATACCCACGACCCGTATATTTTTTATAAAAAAGCTCTTTGCCTCCAGGGCTATAAGGTTTTTGAGCGCCTTCATGCGCTCCAGCCGCATCTCAACCATGACGTCCGTACCGCTGTCATGCAGCAGAGAAAGCATGTCAAGGTCAAAGCTCAGCAGCTCGTCAATACAGCAGTGCTTTATTTTATTCTCCATGCAGATGCGGACGTCCTCCGGCCTCTCTATCCTGAACAGGAAATTAACGCCTGCGGGCAGCTTCTTCAACGCTTTCAAAATGTCGGCGTTTATTTCAATAAAATCAAACCCCAGCTCCCTGAGCATCCAGCAGAAACGGATCGTGTCCAGCCGGTTCGGTCTTACCGCCCCGTTAAAAATATCCGTAAGCGTCCCGTCGACAATGGTCAGGGATTTATTCCTTGCAAGCTTTATCGCCATGATTTTTCACTCCCGCTTTCTATAAGCCGGTTTTCCCTTGCCGTCAAAGCGTCCACCTCCGGCTTTCGAGAGACGCCTTGTCATCGCACAGGCGTCATACCGGCCGGTTCAGGACGTCAGCTTCAAAGGCCTGCCGGATGAATTGCAGGCGGCGCAGACCGCCCCGGCCAGTTCCGGGAGCATCGACCTGTCAATATCCGTATCGTAGCCGTCCAGTCCGTCCAATACCTCAACGATCTTTTCAAGGGACGCGTTGCCCGCGCGTTCGCCGATGCCCCCCACCGTCACGCTGACCAGGCCCACCCCCGCCCGTACGGCGGAAACAGTGTTTGCGGCCGCCAGGCCGAAGTCGTTGTGCAGATGGACCTCTATAGGCAGGGCGCACCTTTTGGCAAGGCCCTGCATGATGTCGTAAATCCTGAACGGGTCCAGGCAGCCCACGGTATCGGCGTACCGGATGCGCTCCGCGCCCATTTTGGCGGCAACCTCGCCCACCTGCAGAAAAAATTCCTCATCCGCCCTCGACGCGTCCTCCGCTCCCGCAAACACTCTGCAGCCAAAGCTTCTGGCATACTCAAGAGACTCCGAAAGCTTCTTCAGCACCCATTCCCTGTCCTTTCTCAATTTGTAGCGGATGTGCAGGTCGGAAACAGGCACGGAAACATGGATACATGAGAAGCCACAGTTCACGGCGAGCAGCACGTCCTGGAGGCTTGCCCGGTTCCAGGCGACCACCTGCGCCTTCAGGCCGAGGGACAGCACGGCCCGCATCGCCTCCTGCTCCTCCGGCCCCATTGCGGGAATCCCCGCCTCTATGGCATAGATGCCCGCCCTGTCCAGGGCCCTTGCGATCTTTACCTTTTCATCCGCCGAAAACACCAGCCCCGCGGTCTGTTCTCCGTCGCGGAGGGTTGTGTCAATAAC
>JAEZJL010000062.1 GCA_023415815.1 Bacillota bacterium
TCCTCCATGAGGACCCTGACTATCCTCGTAAAATAGCTTTCATCGGCCTCCCCGCTCTCCTCCCTTATCCTGTCCTCCTCTTTCGAAAAGGCCACGAAGGTAATCGACAGCGAGGTAAGGACAAAGACCACCAGAAAAAGCACTCCGTAATTCAGGGGCGAAGGAAGGTTTTTCAGCAGGATGCCCATGAAAAGGGCGCCCAGCATCTCAAACATGCCGCTGACGGTAGATCGTATGCCGAAAAATCTTCCCCGGAAGCTGTCGGGGATTATTTTGACGATGAAGTTGAGCCAGCTGATGCCTATAAACGCGGAAAACAGGCCTATGAGCGAATAGATCAGGTAGAACAGTATTATGAAGAGCACTGGGTTTTTATCGGCCAGAAGTATGACGTTAAGTCCCATCAGCAGCCAGAGCAGCCTCAGCCCGATTCCGTATGCAAGCATCAGCGGCTTTATCCGGCGAACCCTCTCGAGCTTTCTTGATACCAGGATCTGCGGTGAAAAGGTAAGGAGCACATTCAGGAAGGAAAGCAGCCCGATCAGCCATTTCTGCGATATGTACCCGGATATGAAATAGGTAAGCACGGTATTTAAGGGGACCATGCCCATAGCGAGTGCAAAGAAAGCGCCGTCGGCGGTATTCAGTATGTAATTGCGTCCTAAATTCCCGTCTCCCGCGGAATTAAACAGCGCGTATTTCAGTCTTGCCAGCAAGCCGGCCTCACCTCTGATTCAAGTTTTAGCTTCCGTATTAAGCGCTCCTGACGGCGCCGTTGTGTTCAATCCGGAAGGAAAACCGCGCCGTGTCCGGATATCATCCATTTTACCATAATAGTTATGTAAAGTGCACAGGCAGTATTTTTGAGCGGCCCCGGAAAATTATGGTCTGCTTTTTGTAACCGATTTTTGGGTGCGGGAATATATTTATAGTAGCGATAATGCATCATATTGCACTAGAATATGAGGAGGTGTTTGTAGTGGCAGACAGAGGTGGATTCCTCGGCAATATATTCGAGGATAATTGCGCTATTTTGTTCTTCATACTTGTATTCCTGATTTTGTTTGTAAGGCCCTTTGGTTTCGGATACGCCGACCCCAAGTAAGGATTGAAACATCACAAGGCTGCTATCCGCCGGGTCCGGAATACATCAAACGTTAAAACTAAGTAGCAGGCGCTACTTAGTTTTTAACGTTTTTTTCAGAAATTGTCCGGTATAGGACTCCTCCACGGCAGCTACCTTTTCAGGCTCGCCTTCCGCAACCACATAGCCTCCCTTGCCGCCGCCCTCCGGTCCGAGGTCGATGATATAATCCGCGGTCTTAATGACGTCAAGGTTGTGCTCTATAACGACCACGGAATTCCCGGCGTCGACAAGCCGGTGGAGTATATCCACAAGCCGGTGCACATCGGCGATATGAAGGCCTGTCGTAGGCTCGTCCAGTATATATAGCGTCCTGCCGGTGGCGCGCTTAGAGAGCTCGGTCGCGAGCTTTATCCTCTGGGCCTCTCCTCCCGACAGGGTCGTCGAGGGCTGTCCCACCTTAATGTATCCCAGGCCGACGTCAAACAGCGTTTCTATCTTCTTCTGGATGCGCGGTATGTTTTTGAAAAACTCAAGGGCATCCTCTACGGTCATATCCAGAACCTCGGAAATGTTTTTGCCCTTGTAGCGCACTTCGAGGGTCTCCCTGTTGTACCTTTTCCCCTTGCATACCTCGCAGGGCACATAAACGTCGGGGAGGAAGTGCATCTCGATCTTTATGATTCCATCGCCGCTGCAGGCCTCGCAGCGCCCTCCTTTGACGTTGAAGCTGAAGCGCCCGGACTTGTAGCCGCGCATTTTGGCTTCCGTCGTGCCTGCAAAAACCTCTCTTATAAGGTCGAATACCCCGGTATATGTCGCCGGGTTTGACCTCGGAGTCCTCCCTATGGGGGACTGGTCTATGTCTATGACCTTGTCGAGGTGCTCTATGCCTTTTATGCAGTCGTGGTCGCCGGCTCTGGTGCGGGCATTGTTCAGGTCCGCCGCCAGCTTTTTGTAGAGTATCTCGTTTATGAGCGAGCTCTTTCCCGAGCCCGAAACCCCTGTAATGGATGTGAATACGCCCAGCGGTATCCTGACGTTTATATTTTTGAGGTTGTTTTCCCTTGCGCCCATGATCTCAAGCCATTTGCCGTTCGGATTCCTTCTCTTTTCAGGCACCTCGATCCTTTTTTTGCCGCTCAGATAAAGTCCCGTCTGTGATTCCTCGCATTTTACTATCGCATCCAGTGGGCCCTCTGCGACGATATATCCTCCGTGGATGCCGGGTCCGGGCCCCATATCGATGATGTGATCCGCGGCGTACATGGTATCTTCGTCGTGTTCTACCACGATAAGGGTATTGCCGAGATCCCTGAGCCTTTTAAGCGTCTTGAGCAGCCTGTCGTTGTCCCGCTGGTGAAGGCCTATGCTGGGCTCGTCAAGTATATAGAGCACTCCCATGAGGCCTGAGCCGATCTGCGTGGCAAGCCTTATCCGCTGGGCCTCGCCGCCCGAGAGGG
>JAEZJL010000139.1 GCA_023415815.1 Bacillota bacterium
ATCAAGTTGTTCAGGACCCATATGATTTTTTCAAGTCTGCAATTACGGGAGGCAGGTCCTCCTCGCACTGGAAGTATAAATTCACGCCGTTCTGCTCCGCCAGATGGTAAAACGGCTTTACCGCCGCCTCAATGATATCGTCGACATGGTATTCCTGGAATTTGTAAACCGCTCTGCCGGACTCTATCCGCGTCAGTTCCAGCAAATCCTCCACCAGCCTAGCCAATCTGTCGCAATCCTCCCGTATGGCCTTCAGAAACTGTCTCTGCTCGCCGCCCAGTTCTCCCATTCCCTCTTCCATCAGGACATCGGTGCCCATCATGATGGAGGTCAGAGGGGTTTTGAACTCATGGGATATCGTGGCTATGAAATCGGTGCGTATTTTCTCCAGCTCTTTGAGCTGTGTGATGTTCTGGAAGATGACGATCATTCCTGAGGGCGCGTCGTTTTCCCTTACCGCCGCGGTAATGGCGTTGAAATAGCATTCCTCCCGCTCCGTCTTTATTTTGAATATCTTCTGGCCGGTCGCTTCTCCGGATTTGAACGCGCCCGAGATGAAGTCGAAAATCTCCCCGTCCCTTATCCCTTCAAGGAAATGCTTGTTGAGCAGCGCCTCCTCGCTGACATTGAAGAATCTTTCGAACGAGGGGTTCAAAAGCACTATCCTGTAGTCGTTGTCAAGCACTATCAAGGGCTCGGATATGCTGTTGACGATGGCTATTGATTTTGTCTTCTCGGCAAGCAGCTTTCCCAGTGTGCTTTGTTCATACTGCTGCAGACGCCTCGTCATATTGTTGAATTCCTGCGCCAGCTCGCCTATCTCATCCCTTGAGCCGATAATCGCCTGCTTGTTCAAATCGCCGGCTTTTACAAGCTTCATCGTCTGGGTCAGCGAGTATATGGGCTTCAAGAAACGGTTTGTAGAGAGCCGGGCGATAATGAGTCCGCCGGATATCGCCAAAAATGTAAGAGCGAGTATGATGTACATGGAATCCCTGGAATTTTCGGTCGCCCCGGTCTTTCCTCCGAACATGGCAGCCTCGTTCAAAGCTGCCAGAGCTTTCATCCCTTCCTTTAATTCAGCAAAGTCCGGCGTAATGGTTGAGTTATAAAATTCCATGGCAGGCCCCGCTCCCCTGCTGCTTCTTATCTCCTGCAGCTCCAGGAAGGCTTTGACATAGCTTGAGTAATATGACTCTATAGCGTTTACGAGCTCCTTCTCACCCGCTTCGGTTATGTTGTTGCGCTCTATCTCGAACCATCTGGTAAATGTGCCGTTATTTTCGGTAAACACATCGATTCCTTTTTGCCTGTCGTAATTTATATAAACAAGCATAGCGCTGTCCTGCCTTTCAACCGCTTCCATCATATTGGACACCGCTTTGATGCTTTTGTAATTCGCCGTCATCAGGCCGTCGATGGCTCCGCTCAATTTATAAAGATTGATAACCGAAACGGAGCCTACCACGGCCGTCATAACCACCAGGCACAGGTAGACCAGCGATATCTTTCCCTTCAGCGTTCCGACCATAAGCATTCTCCTCGCTTCTATTATAGCTGTATATGCCCAAGTATATGAGCGTGCCCCAATAAAAGCAACAGACCGTACTACCATAAAAACAAGAAAAAAAGAGACATTGCTATGAAAGAATGCGGTAGTTTATCAGGATTGCTCTCAACAGACAGAGCAAAGTCTCAGAGCAAAATCCTTAAGGCTTTAGAAAAAAATAGTGCGAGACTATAATAATTCTATGCCGGGGACCTGATGATTCCCGGCGCCCGGGGCGCTCCGCCGTCTCCGGGCCGGGATTTTTATAGCGCAGGTATTCTCCTCCGCCCTCGGCATATGTCCTTAATTTTTCCGGGGCAAAAGGGAATATTATTAGCGCGGCAGGAGGTTTAAAATGCTTGATTTGATTTTTATTGTCACACTTTTGCTCTGCTTCGGCTTTATATTGTTTTTTATAAACTGGTGCAGCCGGCAGGTGAGCAAGTGAACGGAGGAAAAAGTATGGTCATTTTATTAATAATTGCGGCTTTACTGTTCCTGTATCTCGGGTATGTGCTGATCAATCCCGGGAAGTTTTGATTTTCTTTGCGGGGAGACGGCTTTCAGGACGGACGAGGAGGTTGAAAAACAATGGGAATCCTGCAGATTTTAATTACGCTGGCAGCTGTCATGCTGCTGGTGGTTCCTATGGGAAAATATATCTTTAAGGTGATCAGCGGCGGAAAAAGCTTTGCGGATCCTGTTATGGACAGGGTCGACGGCTTTATATACAAAGCCGCCGGCATAAAAAAAGAAGAGATGAGCTGGAAGCAATATGCCGTGGCGCTGATTTTGACAAATATAATAATGACATTATTTGTCTATTTGATCTTCCGGATACAGGAACTTATAGGCTTGAATCCGAATGCAAATAAAAATATGGAGCCGTCGCTGTCCTTCAATACGGCAATAAGCTTCATCACCAATACAAACCTTCAGCATTACAGCGGCGAATGGGGGCTGTCCTATTTCAGCCAGATGGCGGCAATTACCTTTCTGATGTTCACCTCGGCCGCCACCGGTTTTGCCGCAGCCGCGGCGTTTATACGCGGCCTTGCGGGCAGGACGGCCAAAACGGTCGGAAACTTCTTTGTAGACATGGTACGGCTTACAACGAGGATATTTCTTCCCCTTTCGATTGTTGTTACCTTACTGCTTGTATGGCAGGGAGTGCCGCAGACATTAGCCCCGAATCAGACGGTGACAACGATTGAAGGTACACTGCAGGATATCCCGCTGGGGCCTGTGGCGTCGCTGGAAGCCATAAAACACCTCGGGACCAACGGAGGCGGCTTCTTTGGGGCCAATGCGGCGCATCCCTTTGAAAACCCGACGCCTTTGACCAATTTGATCCACATCCTTTGTATGATGCTGCTGCCCACCTCCCTTGTGTATGCCTTCGGACTCATGCTGAAAAATAAAAGGCAGGCGTGGACTATATTTGCCGCGATGGCCGTACTTTTCGCCGTTTCGCTGGCGGGAGCGTATTCCTTTGAAGCAGCCGGGAATCCCGCTCTGGCAAGCGCAGGCTTGAATCAGTCCGCGGGTAATATGGAGGGCAAGGAGGTACGTTTCGGAATAGCGGAATCCTCGCTGTTTACTGCGGTGACAACGGCGGCTACAACCGGCTCCGTGAATAACATGCACGATTCCCTGACGCCTTTGGGCGGGCTGGTCGCACTGTGGCAGATGATGATAAACGTCGTATTCGGCGGTAAGGGCGTAGGATTTATGAACATGCTGATGTACGCGATTCTTGCGGTTTTCCTATGCGGCCTGATGGTAGGAAGGACGCCGGAATTCCTCGGAAAGAAAATCGAAGGAAAGGAAGTCAAGCTCATAGCTCTGGCTATCCTGGTGCATCCGTTTATCATCCTGGTTTCTACGGCCGCAGCCCTGACGATGCCTCAAGGTCTGGCCGGAATCACCAATCCCGGATTCCACGGGCTCACGCAGCTTCTGTACGAATTTACGTCGGCGGCGGCAAACAACGGCTCCGGCTTTGAAGGCCTGGCCGATAATACCGTATTCTGGAATATAAGTACGGGTCTTGTTATGTTCATTGGAAGATATGTTTCCATTATCGCGCTTTTGGCCGTTGCGGGCTCCCTGGGAATGAAGCGGGAGGTGCCCGCCGGCGTCGGGACCTTCAGAACGGACAACACGCTGTTTGCGATAATATTGGTCGCGGTGGTCGTCATTATAGGCGCTCTGACCTTCTTCCCCGGTATTGCCCTGGGACCGGTAGCCGAGCACCTGACACTGAGCTGACGGAATATGGGATACGCCCGCCGGCAGCAGGAAAAATAAAGAAGGATACGTCCCACTTTTTAATCAGGGGTGAATAAGTATGAGCAAGCACGAAAAAAAGAGCTTTATAAGCAAGGAAATATTGGCTGAAGCCATCAGGGATTCCTTCATAAAATTAAATCCCGGGGTCATGATCAAAAATCCCGTTATGTTCGTCGTGGAAATCGGTTTTGTGATCACGCTTTTCCTGACCTTTTTCCCGGATTTATTTGCAGAGCAGGAAGAAAATATAAGACTATACAACGGTATCGTTTCAGGGATTCTTCTGATTACGGTGCTGTTTGCGAACTTCGCGGAGGCGGTCGCCGAAGGCCGGGGGAAAGCTCAGGCCGAAAGCCTTAAAAAAACCCGCAAGGACACGAAGGCAAAGCTCCTGGATAAAAGCGGCAATACAAAGGTTGTCTACGCCGCCGAAGTAAGAAAAGGCGATGTTGTGCTTGTTGAGATCGGGGACATCATCCCGAATGACGGCGAGGTTATCGAAGGTCTGGCGTTTGTAGACGAATCCGCAATCACCGGGGAATCGGCTCCTGTTTTGAAGCAGGCGGGCGGCGACTTCAGCTCCGTCACCGGCGGTACGAAGGTTGCCAGCGACCGGCTCAAGATAAAAATCACGGCCGTCCCGGGCGAATCCTTCCTCGACAGGATGATAAGTCTGGTTGAAGGAGCGTCCAGGCAGAAAACTCCGAATGAGATCGCCCTTACGACGGTCCTCGTCAGCCTGACAATGATATTTTTAATCGTTATCGTCGCCCTCTATCCCATGGCCGTGTATTCCGGCGTAAGGCTTCCCGTATCCACGCTGATAGCGCTGCTGGTATGCCTGATACCGACGACGATAGGCGGTTTGCTCTCTGCCATAGGCATCGCCGGAATGGACAGGGTCACAAGATTCAATGTGATAGCGATGTCGGGCAAGGCAGTCGAAGCCTGCGGAGACGTAGATACGATGATACTCGATAAAACCGGGACAATAACCTATGGGAACAGGCTGGCCGCAGAGTTTATCCCCGTGGGAAAAAACAGCCGGGAAAACGTTATAAGGTTTGCATTGCTCTCATCCTTGAAGGATGAAACACCGGAAGGCAAATCGGTCGTCGAGCTGGCGAAAAAGACGGGAATCGAGATAGACGCCGGAGAATATGATACGGCGGAATATATCGAATTTACAAGCCAGACAAGGATGAGCGGCATCAATC